>JANYDR010000532.1 GCA_025363495.1 Cyclobacteriaceae bacterium
GCATTAAATAAATTATTTTAACATGGGTTTACAAGATCAACGTGATTTCCTTGAAGTATGGTATAACGCTATGACCGTCGGCGGTATAGTATTTTTCACAATAGCTTTTATTATTTATCTCGTTCACAATTTCAGAGTATCACTTATAAAGGATTATAAGACCAAATATGATTACATCAATCAGAATGAGGTCAAATGGTATAAGTGGGCATTTTATGCAGTGGGTATAGGCGTTGGATTGTTTATTAATCTTTATGGATCCAATGAAGGCGGCCTTAATAAAGTGGGGATATGGTTTTTTGTGAGATTGTTTTTTGGATTCTCAGGAGCGACACTGGTTGCATATGTTGCCAATCTTGTTTTGGATTATTATTACCCGACCAAGCTAAATTCCAAGTTGAAAAAATGGCGCTACATGCCGAGAGTGAATCCCAAGACAGGAAATAAAATGAAGTTGCTGAGTGAGGAAGAAGAAGATGTTCATTTAGATGAAGGAAGACAGGCTGAAGAGAACATTTTCTCCATTGATTATGATGTGTGGATTGATGAAAAGTCCAGTGATATAAAGATTGAGAAATATGATGGTCATCTGACAGCTCTCAAATGCAATAATTGCGGCTTCTTCACAATGAAAGTGGTGAAAGAGGAAATCACAGAACGCTATGAAGATGAATCTCCTAAAGAACTAGTAAAGCATTATAAATGCGCGTATTGTAAGAATGTACGTGCTACTGCATTTATTATATCAAGGAAAGAAGCCGATGATTATAAAGACTACCGCTTGTCAAACCGCCGTAACACCAAGAATATTGACATGGTGAAGATAGAGATTCATTCTATCCTTTCGGGAAAACGCTTTTACGAGTTTCCTACAATTGATCAGGCGCAAAAGTTCCTTGAGGAATTTGATATCGACAAAGTAGCGAAGAGCTAGAATCTATTTTAATGTTTTGACGTTTAACTGTATCTTAAGTAACGCTAAATGAAACAAGTGATGAAAAAGAATGTGGGTTTGATCGTTTTATTTTTAGTGAGCTTGCAGGTGTTTGCGGTACCGGTGGATACGACGCAATTGAAGCCTAAGGCTGTTTTCGGTAAAGAAGCATATGTGATATCTGAATTGTTGGAACGAGCGCATTACAGGAAGATTCACTTTAATGATTCACTCTCTTCGGTTATTTTAAATTCTTATTTCAAGGAACTGGATAACAGCAAAGTATATTTTCTGGCTGCCGACGTTCAAGCTTTTGAGAAATACAGAACCAAACTGGACGACCTTACAAAGGCTGGAAACGTAGCTCCGGCATTTGAGATATTTAAAGTATTCCAGGACCGCTACCGTGCACGGTTAAAAGATGTGGTCACCAACATGGTTAACCAGAATTTTGATTACTCAGCGGATGAGTACTATGATTCAGACCGTGAGAAGGTTGCCTGGGCTAAAAGTATGGACGAATTGAATGATGTATGGCGTAAAATCATCAAGAGTCAGGCTCTCAGTCTTAAACTGTCTGGTAAAAAACAAGAGGAGATAGCTGATGTTCTGAAAAAGCGCTATGAACGTTTACTGAAATCATTCGATCAACTCAATAGTGAAGACATTTTTAGTATTTACATGAATTGTGTGACGGAGTCATATGATCCACACACAAATTATCTATCTCCAAAAGCTAGTGATCTTTTTAAGCAGAGCATGACTCTTTCCCTTGAGGGGATTGGAGCATCTCTTCAAACAGAGAATGATTACACAAAAATAGCAGGACTGCTACCGGGAGGACCTGCTGAAAAATCGGGCCTGATCCACATAAATGACCTGATAATAGGGGTTGCTCAGGGAAAAGAGGGAGAAATGGTGGACGTGATTGGCTGGAGAATCGATGAGGTTGTAAAGTTGATCAAAGGCCCAAAGGGAACTCAGGTACGACTACAGATTTTGCCCGCAGCGTCTGGCGTCAATGGTCCGCCCGTTATTTTATCGTTTATTCGTGAAAAGGTAAAACTCGAGGATCAGGCAGCAAAGAAAAAAATAGTTGACTACACCTTAAATGGTCGTAAGCTAAAGCTCGGAGTAATATCTCTTCCAGGTTTCTATATGGATTTTGAGGCCTATCAAAAGAAAGATCCTAACTATCGCAGCACCACGCGGGATGTGAAGAAGCTTATTCTGGAATTGCAGGCAGATGGTATTGATGGACTTGTAATGGACCTAAGAAATAATGGAGGTGGGTCTTTGCCAGAAGCAATTGATTTGACAGGTTTGTTTATCAAGGACGGCCCTGTTGTTCAGGTGAGAGACAATAATTCCAAGCTGGAGATTTATAATGACGAGGATAAACAAGTTACTTATTCAGGTCCGCTTGTTGTACTTACAAACAGGTTCAGCGCATCTGCATCTGAAATTTTTGCCGGAGCTATACAAGATTACCGTCGCGGGATTATTGCTGGTGAGTCAACTTATGGAAAGGGTACTGTTCAAACAGTTCAGGACCTTGATCGCTGGATCAGCGATTCTTCTGACAAGGTAGGAGAACTCAAACTCACATTCCAGAAATTCTATCGCGTTACAGGCAGTAGTACCCAACATAAAGGAGTAACTCCTGATATTCTGTTTCCTTCTGCATTAAAGCCCGAGCAGTATGGTGAGAGCGCCAGTCCAAGTGCCCTTCCATGGGATGTTATTAAAAAGACTGATTTTCAAAAAACCACTGATATAACTGATAAGTTGGTTACCGGACTTGCCAAGAACTACCAGGATCGGTTGAAGTTTGATGCTACGTTAAAAAGATATGCTGGTGAAATTGAAGATTTGAAAAAGAACCTTGAGGACACAAAGATTTCGCTCAATGAGGTCAAACGCAAGCAGGAGATGGACATAGCTGAAAAGAAAAAAGCGGCAAACGAAAGTCTCGACACCAAGATTTCAGGCAAGGAGGGACTATCATTAGATGACCTTTCCAAATTGAAGGATGAGTATCTGCGTGAAGGTCTTTTAATCCTATCAGATTTAGTTACAAGACATATTGGATAATCAATGAGTGACCTTAAGCGGGGTCAGAGTATATCCTTTTTGTTTTAGCAACTCCAGTACACCTTTTTCGCCCTCAAGGTGTGAAACGCCCACTGCAATAAAGGATGGTTTATCATTGATCATTTTGTTGATTTTTGGAAGCCACTCTTCATTGCGCTTCGTGTAAAACCCCTCAATGAAATCCGGGTTGTTTTCTGCCGGGTGAAGTGAATAGGAGAAGACCTTGTCAAGATCACCACGAAGAAAAGCCACCTCCAGTTTTTTATACTCAGATTTTTGAGTTTCAAAATTATCGACGCTATGCAGCAGAGCAAGTTCCTGTTCTTTCATAGGAAATGCCTGAATTGCCTGTGACTCGCGTTCAATCGGCTCGAGGCTGTATGTATCAAGCTTATTCTTTTTTGCCAATATCAATAATTCGATATCATAAAATTTCACACCCTCCCCAAGAGACATGCGGGTCATATTAATAGACAATGCCAATGGAATTAAATGAGCATATTCTTTATCAAATCTTGCTTTTGAAATTTTAAATTCACTAGCGAAGAAATTAGTAACGTGCTCGTAATCGGCAGGCGATAGTTCAGTAGCCAGGGATTTTCCTTTCGGGAAGTGGACCGCTTTATTCAATTCAAGTTGTGCTTTATGGTCAACCTGATCTTCAATAGCGAAGGTTTTACAGGTTTTCATAGCGGCAATTGCCTCTTTAGGCAGGAAAAATTCCTTTTCACCAATAAATTTTAAAGTGCCCATCAGGTAAGAAGGTGTTTTAAGTCCATTACCAGAGATTTCCCACAGGATAGAATTCTGCGAAAAGGCACTGTGGCTACAAACGAGGAATAAGATGAGATACAGCTTTTGTTTCATTTGAGGTTAGTTTTTTTACTCGCGGAGACTGTCACAAAGAAATAATAATTCAATGAAAAATGGAAGATTAGTTAATTCAAGTTGAATAAAGATTCTTAGGTTTAAGTCTGCACATTTTTATCTATTTTAAGCCGGAATTGGGATAGTACATGAGTGAGGAATTATTGAAAGCCATTGTTCAACTCTTTGCCATTGTGGCGAAAGAGCGTATTACAGACGATGAGCGTACAAATATAAAGGAGTTCTTGTCCCTGCACCTTAACCAGGAGGCGATACGCTTCTATCTTAATCTCTTTGACGAATTTGTAAAGGCCAGCAGAAAGGTTGAAACAACCGATCTGGGCAACGTGGATGAGGAAACGCTACAGTTTGTTGATGACTGGGCACGCATCATGCAGATTTCTAAAAAGGTGAACCAGGCCCTGACAACACAGCAGAAGGCCGTGCTGGTTATAAAGATAATAGAATTGGTATTTGCGGATGGCCAGATTTCAGAGCGCCAGGGAAATCTTATATTTTATATTGGCGAAGCTTTGAAGATCCCATTAAAAGATATTCAGGCGATGAGGACGTTCGTGATCGGCCAGGACGGCGATGAACTTAATATCAGGAATATCCTAATCATCGATGAAGGTTCAGGCGAACTTCATCACCATGGCCCCCGGATTACCTCTAAAAATCTTACAGGCCTGATTGCAGTGTTACGCCTGCATGACGTTGAAACTTATTTCATCAAGTATCTTGGTATTACCTCACTTTACCTCAACAGCCAACCTCTTAAAAGTCGTAAGGTTGATGTGTTCCCAACGGGTTCTACCATCCGGGGAAGCAAGATCGAGTCGATTTATTATAGCGATATCGTCGGAAAATTCCTGCTCGAAGAATCGGGTACTGAGATAAGCTTCGTAGCGGAACATATCTTTTACCATTTCAAAAGTGGAAGGGCGGGTCTTCAGAACGTAACTGTTTCGGAAAAGGGAGGTAAGCTTATCGGGCTTATGGGTGCGAGTGGTTCAGGGAAATCAACTTTGTTGAATGTTCTGAATGGTGCTGAAAAACCTTCCAGCGGTCGCGTGCTGGTAAATGGAATTGATATTCACGAACAACCTGAAAAAGTTGAAGGAATAATCGGATTCATTCCGCAGGATGATCTCTTGATGGAGGACCTTACCGTATTTGAGAATCTATACTTCGCTGCAAGACTTTGCTTTGGGCAGTATTCCAAAGAACAAATTGCAGAGCGGGTAGAAAAAGTACTTACCAGTCTCGGACTTTCAGAGACGCGGGATTTGAAAGTTGGCTCTCCCCTTGAAAAAACGATAAGTGGTGGACAGAGAAAGCGAGTGAACATTGGTCTGGAGCTTTTGCGAGAGCCGGCAATTTTATTTGTCGATGAGCCAACTTCAGGACTCTCTTCCCGAGATTCGGAAAATATCATGGACCTTCTGAAAGAGTTGGCATTACGAGGGAAAATGATTTTTGTCGTGATCCATCAACCTTCTTCCGACATTTTTAAAATGTTTGATACGTTGATAATTCTCGATGTTGGTGGTTTTCAGATTTACTATGGGAATCCTGTTGAATCAGTTAATTATTTCCAGGAAATTATCAATGCTGCTACCAAAACACCAGGCGAATGTCCGGAGTGCGGGAATATAAATCCGGAACAGGTATTCAATATTATTGAAACACGTATAGTAAATGAGTATGGAAGATTTACTGCAACCCGAAAGGTTTCACCCGGTCAATGGTATCAGTATTTCAAACAGAAAATAAAAATTCCAAAGACAGAAGAGGTTAAGGATCAATTACCTATTACTCAAAAAATCCCCAACAGGCTCAAGCAATTAAGTGTTTTTATCAAGAGAGATGTACTTTCAAAGATCGCTAATGCCCAATACATGGTAGTGAATCTTTCACTGTCGCCTGTGCTGGCATTGTTCATGGGTTATTTTGTTAAGTACTACGATGTGATAGGAGTGGAGAATCCTAAATACACGTTCTATAGTAACTACAATATTCCTGTTTATTTTTTCATGAGTGTTGTGGTGGCACTTTTTGTTGGACTAATTGTGAGTTCGGAGGAGATCTTTCGCGACAGAAAGATTCTAAAGCGTGAGCGCTTTCTAAATTTAAGTCGCAATAGTTATTTGCTTTCGAAAGTTGTGATATTGTTCGTGCTTTCAGGCATTCAGACATTGACGTTTATTCTTGTAGGGAATCTGATCCTGGAGATACCGTTCACGGAGATGCGTTACTGGTGGATTATTTTTTCTTGTTCCTGTTTTGCGAATCTGCTGGGTCTGAATATTTCATCAGCATTTGATTCTGCCGTGACTATTTATATCCTTATTCCCGTATTGGTTATACCGCAGTTAATCATGAGTGGAGTGGTTATAAGCTTTGATAAATTCAATCCCGAAGTGGGTAAACCAAACGGAATTCCGGTATTGGGTGAGATGATGGCGTCGCGTTGGGCCTTTGAGGCTTTTATGGTTACGCAATTCAAAGACAATCCATTCGAGAAGCAATTTTATGAATACGATCAGAAGGAAGCGGAGGCTGACTACAAACGTACTTATCTCGTGCCTGCCCTTGAATCGAAACTCACATATGTATTGAATCAACCATATGACTGGAAGAACTCGAACAATGTTGGCGTGGTAAACGCGCTGGATTTGCTTCGAAATGAAATTACGTATGAACTTGATAAAGTAGGACCTGAAAAGCTTCCTGAGGTTGATAGATTGCAGACCGGAAAATTTGATTCGACGGTATACGTAAAGACCAAGGAATTTCTTTCTGTTTTAAGAAAGTATTATGCTATCCGTGCGAACAATGCGAGCAAGGACCGTGAAGCATTAATTGCCCAAATGACAGACACACCTGAAAAGAAGAATGCTTTTGACGTAATGCGACTTCGTTATGAAAACAAATCTGTGACAAGTATGGTGGAAAATTCAAATGAGCTTAATCGGATTGTAGAATGGCGCGGACGCCTTGTCCAGAAGTTTTATCCCATTTACTTTGAAGATCATCGTCCCAGGAACATTTTTGATTTCCAGGCAAACTTCTATGTTCCAACTAAATTCTTCCTTGGAAAGATTTATGATACATTTTACTTTAATCTCTTAGTGATCTGGAGCATGACAATTGTTTTATACATCACTCTTTATTTTGATATACTGAAAAAGGGAGTTCATGCGTTGGAGAATTGGAGAAAGTACAGGAAAAGGAGTCCGAAATGAAAAATGAAGTAATGAAGGAATGTAAGAAACTATTATTTGATGAAATAAATGAAAATAATTACGAAACTTTTTTCTACAAGCTTGTGGTATTTCTTGCTATTGATCATTGCGATTATTTCCTGTTCGAAGAAAACGGAGCAGGTCGCGGATGGGGCTTCTCAAGAGTGGCCTGAGATGGAATCATTTCATATGGCGATGGCAGAAGCTTTTCATCCTTATAAAGATTCAGCCAATGTGGAACCTGCAAAAAAGATGGCCGGTGAGTTGGCTGTTGAAGCTGAACAGTGGCAAGCTGCTGCCCTTCCCGAAAAGATGAATAATGATACGATCAGAGGATTGCTGGTGAAACTTAAAGATGATGCCCGAGTACTGGCAGAAGGAGTAGGGGCTGATATGACGGACGACGAGATTGGGAAGGCGTTGACAGTTCTTCATGATGAGTTTCATGAGATTATGG
>JANYDR010000577.1 GCA_025363495.1 Cyclobacteriaceae bacterium
CCCGACAATCGCGGCGATGAAACCACTAATGGCGAACGGCACGCCGACATTGAAGGCGGTGTATTGCGTCGGCGTGATTAGGACGCTGAGGCTGCCTTCGGCAGCTAATCCAAATCAAAGCTCGATAAACCTGACATCAGAGCTTAAAATTTCTCTGCGTGCCTTCAGCGCCTCTGCGGTAAAAGCATGCATTTCAAAGCCGAAGGCTTTCTTTTCAGCGCCCTTTTTACTTTTAAAGATTATGCGAGCTGACAGGAATTTATTTTGCTTTACGTATAAATCCTTGATTATTGTTGCCAGCAAATACACACGATCAGTACTCAACCTCTCTTTTCATTATCAATCCCAATGAATTACTTTTGATCCATGCCAAAGCGATTACTCTATCTCATTCTTTTTTCTGGTGTTCTGCGCATGATCGTGGCGGCAATGCTGGAGTTAAGTAATGATGAGGTGTATTATTATTTATATGCGCTTGACTTGCAGTGGAATTATTTTGATCATCCTCCAGGGGTTGGGATACTGATCCGGATTTTCACAGGCAATCTTTTATTCACTCATGAATTTTTTGTGAGGCTAGGGGCGATTGTCTGTGCTGCGATTGGCACGATCTTATCCTATCAGTTGGGTAAACTAATAAGAAATAAGCGGACAGGATGGCTTGCGGCAATTCTTTACAATACCAGCATTTATACGTCTGTTATTGCGGGCACATTTATTATCCCAGATAGTCCGCAGGTTGTTTTCTGGCTTGGTTCACTATATATAATGTACAAGATAATTCTTCAGACAGGTCGCCAGGAGCCGGTAGAGATTTCGCAATGGCTATTGTTTGGATTGCTCACTGGCCTTTGTGTTTTGTGTAAAGTGCATGGAGTTTTTATATGGTTTGGCTTTGGCTTATACATATTGTTTTACCAAAGAAGTTTACTTACGTCTATTGGTCTTTACCTGGCTGCCATCGTCACACTTCTGACGATTAGCCCCATTTTTTGGTGGAATATTCAAAATGACTTCATCACCTATAAATTTCACAGTGGACGTGTCGGCGTTCAGGATTCTCCAATTCATCTAGATTACTTTCTCCAAACTCTGGGAGGACAATTACTTTATAATAATCCAATTAATGCGGTGGTGATTATCATAAGTTTATGGAAGTTAAGAGCCATGCGCTACCTCGAGCCAATAGCAAGCAGGTTTATTCTGCTAAATGGGCTTCCGATTATTCTAGTGGTAACGGGCATGTCTCTGTTTAATTCCATGCTGCCTCATTGGAGTGGGCCAGGTTTTATGGTACTGATTTTTATGGCGGCTGCCTACCTCGATGAGAAATCATTACTTACTTCAGCTTATAAACTTCCCGCTTTGATGAGAGCCAGTGCGTATTTAATCACAATCGCTTTCATTGCTGCTGCATTATTAATAAAATTTTACCCCGGTACTCTTGGCTATCGCGACACACCGAGATATGGTGAAGGCGACTTTACGCTGGATATGTATGGATGGAACCAGTTTGCTGGAGAATTTAATCCCTGGTTGGAAGGGCAAAAGAAAATTGGATCGTTGAAACCCGATGTGAAGATTGTCTCCCATAAGTGGTTTCCTGCGGCTCATCTTGATTATTATGTTGCACTGCCCGCACATATAACTTTGGTTGGTGTGGGAGACATTACCGATTTACATCAGTATTTTTGGTTAGACAGGGATCGGCCGGCACTGCAAATTGGAGAACATGCTTTGTGTATCGTTCCAAGTAATTATTCGGTTAATCTGGAGGAGGCTTTTCTTCCCTACTTTACGTCAGCTGAACCTCTTAAGGCATTTGAAAATACAAGAGGAGGTGAACTGGTAAGGTATTTTTCAGTGTATAAGTTGAAAGGGTATAAGGGGAATGATGAGTTGCACGAGCAGGATAAGCAGGATTGAAGGATTAAAGGATAAATACACAGGATGGATAACAATGCACGAGCAGGATTGAAAGATTAAAGGATGATACACGGGATTGGTAAATCTGACGGGTGGGTTAACTACGTATATTATTGAGTGCTAAGACGAATCCTGATTATTTTTGCTTTGTTTTTCTTATTGCCTTTTTTGGGCGAATCGCAGGCTATTGACAATACGGCGAGCTTCAGAATAATAGATGCGAAGAAATATGTTCGTTTGCACTATGAGAATGACTATTTCACAGCCACTAACTATTATTATACGCAGGGTATAAACCTGGAAATGGTGGCTCCATCGTATAATAAATTTCCCCTGAGTAGGTTATTGGTGACAGCTGGAGGCCGGAAACAGTATGGTATTTCAATTGAGCATAATGGCTACACGCCAACAAGCATAAAGAGCAATGATATATTATATGGTGATCGTCCTTTTGCAGCGGCGCTGATGTTAAAGACCTTTTCCATGAGCAGTGATTCCATGCGCCGGTTTCGTATAGTCTCATCGCTGACGCTGGGCGTTATTGGTTCTGCGGCCGGTGGCTATGAAATGCAGAAATCAATTCACCGTTGGATCAACGGTCAGGAGCCTTTCGGATGGCAATACCAGATAAGGAATGATGCAATAGCCAATTATGAGGTTGGTATAGAGAAGAATTTTATAAGTTCCGGAAATACTTTTCTCGTGAATGGCTTTGCAACAGCCCGGGCAGGGACATTAAATACAAAATTTTCTACTGGTGCTGTAGTGATGCTCGGGCGATTGAATTCAGCCATCACTTCGGTGTTTTCCAAAGCGGGAGTTGCTTTCACGAGAAAAGTAAAATTTCATCTTTACTTACAACCAGTAATCAATGTTGTCGGGTATGACGCAACTCTGCAAGGAGGCATATTTAATCGCAGCAGTCCTTACACAATTTCGAATGGTGATCTTTCCCGAATCACTTTTGAAGGAAACTATGGAGGTGTACTGAGTTTCAAATCAATCTACCTCGAATATTTCAAGACGATCATCAGCAAAGAATTCCAGACAGGAGATTATCACCGCTGGGGTGGGATACGAGTGGGTGTAAAACTGTAATATTAGTCAAACAATCCACCGGCAAGGTATTTCATTCCTGAATCACAGGCGATCGTGACAATTGTGTGACCAGTTCCTAATTTTTTACCAAGTTCAATTGCCGCCGCTACATTTAATCCTGTTGAAGTTCCGGCAAAAATACCTTCTTCAGTGACAAGACGCTTAGCCATTATCCTTGCTTTCACCTCATCTATGGCGAGAGCTTCGTCATAAAATTTTTTATTTAGCAAGGGTGGAATAAAACCTACTGCAACTCCTTCTATTTTGTGACTACCCTTTATTCCCAGTGTAAGAAGTGGAGCCGATGCGGGTTCTAGACCAACAGTTTTTGTTTGGGTGTTGGCGGATTTCAGAGCTTCAGAAACACCCATAATCATTCCAGCGGTCCCGACAGCGGCGCAAAATATATCTATCGGTTTGCTTAACTGTCTGATAATTTCTTTTCCAAGTGCACGATAACCTTCCAATGCATCCGTGTTTTTAAACTGATTTGTCCAGTAGACACCTGGTTCTTTTGATAATACTTCGGCGCGACTCATCATTCTAGGAATTAAATCAGGGGTAATCATTCCCCCTGCACTCGGGATCAATTCCAATTCTCCACCAAACATTTGGATTGCTTTTAATTTTTCTTTTGCAAATGCATCTGAAGAAATGGCTTTGAAATGATATCCTTTTGCCGAGCAAACAAACGCAAGTGAAGTTCCGGTACTTCCGCCGGTACATTCTATTACGCTCATTCCTTTTTTCAGATCGCCCCTTTTCTCTGCTTCTTCAATGATAGCAAGTGCCATTCGATCTTTATATGACCCCGTTGGATTAAAATATTCCAATTTCACATAAATATCAGCACAGTCGGCGGGGACAACTTTTCTTAATTGTACCAGTGGAGTATTGCCAATGGCAGAGCGGATTGTATTCATGAATGTAAATTTATTTTTTCAACCGACTTCTTCCGTTTTGGCCACTATCTTCTTGATAACAACGTCCAATTCATTGGCGGAAGCCATTAGATAATTTAATATTTCTTTGCTGTCAACCTTGTCGCTGTGATTCTGCATTAAATTTATTAAACCCATAATACGCGCTACAGGTCCGCGTACGTCATGAGATTGCATCCAGGCAATGTCCCGAAGTTTAGTGTTTTGTTCTTTGATAGACTGCAAATTATTCAATCTTTCGGCTTCTTCTCTTTTTCTTGAGGTAATATCACGTGAATAACAAGCTGTTCCAACAACTTCATCGCCTTTCCTGATGGGATAATAAGAAATTTCGCCCCACATTTCTATGGGTTGACTTGTATACTCTATCTCTGTGAATGTTTCTCCGGCAAAAGCACGATCGTAATAACTCATGAACCGTTGGAGTTGTTCTTCACTAAAGCCGGATATGGACTTAACATCACTTTCGTGCGAAATGGTTTCGCCAGACAGTTGCATGACCATTTCATTAAATGCCTTATTGGATGTAATAAATTTATAATTCCTATCCACACTCCACATCAGGTCGCCGGTGTTATTGATCAGTGCAGCGAGATTGTTGCGGTCGAATTCACGTTGCTGCTCGGCTAATTTTTTTTCTGTAATATCCTGAATAAGGGACGAAATCGTAACTACTTTTCCATCCTGATCTTTTAGAACAGAATTATACCATTCACACCATATTACCCTTCCATCGTGTGTGTAGTTCCGATACTGTATTGTATTACGTTCGATTTCTCCGGTGATAAGTTGGTCGGTTATTTGACTAACCCACGGGATATCATCCTCAAACACTTTGCAGAAATGATCTTTTCGTTTATCAGTCAACTCATTCTCTT
>JANYDR010000588.1 GCA_025363495.1 Cyclobacteriaceae bacterium
GCGGCATGCAGCAACGTGTTCAGATATCAAAAGCCATCGCCAACAATCCTCCTCTTCTTTTTCTGGACGAAGTCACTACAGGGCTTGATGTATCGGTCCAGGCAAAAGTACTTGACTTAATACGCGAGCTTCAGCAAGATCTTGGCATTGCAATGATCGTTGTCTCTCACGATCTGTCAGTGATACGAATGTTGACGGATCGAACGCTTGTCATGAAAAATGGTAGGATTGTGGAGAGCGGCCTTACGGATCAGATCTTACAGGACCCTCAACACGAATATTCTCAACTACTGGTGAGCTCACTTTTATAAAAAATCATATTCAGTAAAGCCGATATCACTATGAATATTTTAGAAGTAACTGATTTGGGAAAGGCTTTTAATCTTCACATCCTCAGGGATAAAAAAATTGATGCCTTAAAAGACATCAATTTTTCAATGAAAGAGGGAGAGATCATTGGCCTTACCGGCAAATCTGGTTCCGGTAAATCAAGTCTAATGAAATGCATTTACCGAACTTATCTCGCCTCTTATGGTGAAATAATTTATACCTCATTAGAAGGAAAAATTGATCTCGTTAAGGCTGACGATCATAAGATAATTGAGTTAAGGAAAACAGAGATTACGTATTGCTCTCAGTTCTTGAGTGTTATTCCCAGGGTTCCCGCCGTGGATGTCGTTTGCGAGAACTTATTCCGCATTGAAAAAAATAAAGAGGAAGCACGGGCCAAATCCCGCGAAATGCTCGAGCAACTCGGCTTACCGCAAGAATTATGGGACGCGTATCCATCGACTTTCAGCGGAGGTGAACAACAGCGCATCAACGTAGCGAGGTCCATTATTGCTTCTCCCCGATTCCTGCTTATTGATGAACCTACTGCTTCGCTCGATGCCAGAACCAAAGACGTGGTCATCGATTTAATATTAAGACTTAAAAAAAATGGAACCTCGGTTCTGTGCATATCGCATGATGAATACACTTTAAATAAGCTGGTAGACAGGAGACTTGAGTTAACCTTCGGACAAATAGGTCCATTAGAAATGCAACCTGCGAATTGATACTATTTCAAAACAACTATAACGCAATTGAATGAAGTCGTTTACAATAACCAATGCAATTGTTGTTACACCCAATGAGGTGATTAACAACGCGTCTGTTGAAGTTGAGGATGGAATAATCACACAAATAACCGATGCACCGATGGAGAATTCCGATGGGTCCGTTATTGATGCTAATGGAGGAATTGTAATGCCTGGCATCATTGATCTGCACACCGATGCGCTTGATGCAGAAATCATACCTCGTCCCGGTGCAGATATTCCTATCGCGATAGCTTTTCGCGAGCTGGAAAGAAAAATGAGCGGATGTGGTTTTACAACCGTATATCATTCGCTACATCTTGGTTATGAATCCGCGGAAAAACACTCAAGAAGCAAATATCTACGTGATGAAGTATTTCGTACCGTCCACGAAGAGTCGCAAAGCAAAACCCTCCTAAAAAATAAGATTCATTTACGCTTTGAGCTTACCGGTGTAGAGGCGTACGAGCGTTGCTTTGAATTTATGGACAAAGGTTATGTAGATCTTTTATCCATTATGGATCACACTCCGGGCCAGGGTCAAATGAGCAAGGAGCATTTTATAGATTTTGTTACTCGAATGGGAAAGACGCAAGAGCAGGCTTTGATAGCGTATGAGGAAATGATCAGTCGTCCCATTATTGAGGGTGAAAGATTGGAAGCACTGGTGAATCACGCCAGGAAATTAAATATTGCTGTTGCCTCTCATGACGACGATACAATCGAGAAAGTAAATCGTATGCATGCCCTTGGTGTGAATATCTGCGAATTTCCTATCACACTCGAAACGGCAGAACTTGCAACGCAACTCGGAATGCATGTAATTGGAGGTGCTTCAAACATACTTCGCGGAGGTTCTCTTTCCGGAAATGTCGATATGAAGGAAGCCGTCATGAAAGGCTTTGTTGATTCTTTATGCTCTGATTATTACCCCCCTGCTATACTTCACTCCATTTTCAAATTGCGTAAAGAAGAGGCCATTCCGTTGAATCAAATAGTCAACATGGCAAGCCTTAATCCAGCCAAAGCAGCAGGTATCGATTCTAGAACCGGTAGCATTGAGCTTGGTAAGGAAGCTGATCTATTAATCGTTAGATTATTTAATGATATTCCAATGGTAACGCACACAATAGTAGATGGTGATATTGTCGCTCAGTCAAGCGTAAAGATAAAATATAGAGACAATGTTTCGATTCATACGTTAACGGAAGCCAATGAACGATAAGACTCAAGCAATGGAGTTGCAAGATGTTTATGATTTGTCTTTTTCAGATTATACTGAAAGACAATTTAATGATATATCATTTGCTAAAATTAACGAACGAGCATTTATTACCACGCCTGCAGGTCACTTTTTATTTGCTAACGATTCCTGGTCACCACTACCATATGAAGGGTTTGCCGTAGTCTCTTTGATCAACTCGAATCCAGGAAATGAAAAGGTGGCTGCTCTTTTTAACAGGGTCCAGCTTGAACTTTCCCGACTGCTTTACATTTCGGATGCTTATTACTTCCTGCCTGCTGAAAGTCTTCACCAAACCATTGCAAACACATTGTCTGCAGGTCGTTTTGAAAAGCAGATAATTAATACGGGAAACGAAGAAGCTTTTCCTAAAATGGTATCTCTTGCTTTCCAGCAAATCCCCTCGCCTTCCCGATACGATACACTGGACATGAAGATGGTCGGGCTTTCAATTTTTGGAACGGCTATCGTCATGTTAGGAATATTTGACGACGGGCATGACTATGAGCAGATTACTCAATTCAGGTCGGGTTTTTATAGCGATCCAGTATTATCTCAAGTTGGTGTTACAATGACAAGACCATTCATCGGGCATGTGACATTGGCTTATATCGAGAAAGAGCTGACGCTATATGAAAAAGATATGTTAGCCAATGCCATTATTGATATTAACAAGGCCTTAACGTTTGAGAGTAATTATTTCAAGATCTCAAATACTGAACTTGTGAGATATCACAACCTGGCAGAATTCGTTTCCGGTCAGGATTTTCCCCGGTTCAGCTTCATTTCAATTTAATAGTAAAATGAAGCACATCGAGCATTTCCCGGCGGTTGAAAACGAAAATCTTACCAGACTTGGAAAGGAACCATCTATTCATCCCAGCTGCAGAATAAAAGACAGCACCATAGGAGAATGGACCGCGCTCGGCGCCAACACGTTGTTGATGGAGTCAACATTTGGCGATTACAGTTATACTGCTGGCAATGTTCAAATTATTTATTCCGAAGTCGGTAGCTATTGTTCCATCGCCAATGGTGTATGCATTAATCCGGGGAATCATCCCCAATGGCGCGTCACACAACATCATATGACGTATAGAAGAATACAGTATGGATTCGATGAAAAAGATGATCATGAATTTTTTGACTGGAGAAAAAGTCATAAGTGCACGATAGGGCACGATGTCTGGATTGGACATGGTGCTATCATTATGCCTGGAGTCAATATTGGAACAGGCGCCGTCATTGGTTCGGGAGCAGTTGTTACCAAAGATGTAGGTCCTTATGAAGTAGCCGTCGGAGTTGCGGCCAACGTCATTAAAAAAAGATTTAATGACGACACCATTGAAAAGCTGCTGGCAAGCGAATGGTGGACATGGGACAGGCGGACGCTTGAAAAGAATTTTGCTGATTTCTTTAACGTACAGGTTTTCGTGGAAAAATATTGTTAACGATTAGTGCTATGAAGCTATCAGTGGGAATCGGCATCATCTTCGCAGCTTTTCAATTGCTTGGATGTAAGAATGAAACGGCGCTGGATAAAGATGGCAAACCTGAAAAACTGATCATCGGTGCAGTATCAGGCGGGTTGGATCCTACGTTGCGCAGAGATATGTTTATTCCTATTCAAAAATATCTTTCAGAGCAGATTAAAATGCCTGTGGAAGTTATGTTTGCCGGTGATTATACCGCAGTGATAGAAGCATTACGGGCGAAGAAAGTCCACATGGCGTACCTGCCTCCCTTCGCCTATGTGATCGCAAAGAGGAACCTCGACATTACTCCCATCATTGTGGTAGGTACTCGGGACAGGCCATCATCTTATAAAAGCATTATTATAACAAGCAATCCGGCGATAAAATCGATGGACGATGTTAAAGCTCACTCGAAAGAACTTAATCTGGGCTTCGCTGAGCCAGCCTCCGCATCGGGGCATCTGATTCCCAAAGCATACCTGATGTCAATTGGTCTTGATCCGAAGACGAGTTTTAAAGAAGTGATCTTTGCCGGCGGACATCTTGCTGGTGTTATGGCCGTGAAATCAGGCAAAATAGACATCGACTGCACGACTCACATGATCATCGATCTGATGATTAAAAAAGGTATGATCAAAGAAGGCGACCTCCGGATACTGTGGCTATCCGATCCTATCGTCGCGGATCCAATTGTCGTACGGGACGATCTTAATAAAGACCTCGTAAAAAAAATCCAGGAAGCATTTCTGAACATGAATACAAATGATCCCAAAATGATCGAAAATTTTTACAAAGTCTACCTCAAGCAGGAGGATGCTGCTAACAAGACCTACCTGGTAGCATACGACTCGATGTATGATGGACTTCGGAAAATTGCTTCAGGAGTAAGTGAATTAAATTAATCGAGACCATTCACATGAAAATCCGGATATTCCTAGCATTTGCACTCCTGACGTTCTTCACGGGTTGTAAAAAAAAGACGGACATAGATTCTAACGGAGTTCCGACGAAATTATTGATCGGTTGTTATGCCGGTGATAATCCTGGCCGTACAAAAATTGCCCTTGAACCCTTTCGCATATACCTGCAGGAGAAGCTTGGAATGGAAGTGGAATACATTTTCGCGACCGATTATGCAGCGGTTATTCAAGCCATGCGTTCCAAAAAAATTCACATGGCCGACCTTACACCGTTTGCTTATGTGATCGCCACTCAAAAACCAGGTCTGATACCGCTCGTTACGTTTGGAGAATATGGCAGACCCGCTCTATACCACAGCATCATATTCACCAATCCACAATCAGGTCTCAAAAGCATGGAGGACGTAAAGGCACGTTCGAAAGATCTGACATTTTGTTTCGCAGATCCGGCGTCTACTTCGGGGCATCTTATTCCAAGCGCATTTCTGTCTTCAATTGGCCTTGACCCCGATACTTCTTTTAAAGAGACAATGTTTGCAGGTAATCACGCTGCATCAATATTGAGTATCAAGTCAGGAAAAGTAGACGTTGGATGTTCCAATGATGAGTTAGCTTTTAGAGTACTCATCCGGGATGGTGTTATGAAAGAATCTGATCTCGTGATTCTTTGGACCTCACCACCTATCATCAACAACGCCATCACCATTCGTGATGATCTTAACAAAGACTTCATTGATAAAATCCGGAACATCTATCTGAATGTTGCGCGTGATAATTATTCCGTATTTAGTCAGGACGCAAAAAGATATTATCCCGACCCGTCCAATATGAATTATCTCGAGGTTCAGGATTCCATGTACGATGGGTTGCGAAAGATAGCCAGTGGGATAAAAGACCTTAAATTATAAACAAAACAATTTCTAACATCTACGAAAATGCTCGAAGTAAAACAGTTGATCAAATCGCTGCCCAACGGACGCAAGGTGCTGAACGGCATTAGTTTCAAAGTAGAAAAAGGAGAATTTGTAGGTATCCTCGGCCCCAGTGGCGCGGGCAAGACACTTACGTTACGTTGTCTTAATGGATTGCTCAAGCCCGATTCGGGTTCCGTCGTGGTGCAGGGAACGGATGGGAAAAGAGTAGACATCTGTCAAATCAGCAAACGAGAACTTAGAAGAGCGAGACAGAAAATAGGCGTGATCTTTCAAGGCAATCATCTTGTCAAACGGCTCTCCGCGCTTGAGAATGTGATGATCGGACGCCTTGGTCAGATAAGTACGTTCAGAAGTATTTTGTACGGATTCACAGATGCAGAAGCAGCAGAAGCAGTTGCCGCACTTGAGAAAGTGAAGATGGAGCACATGGCGGATGTGAGAACTGGTAACATGAGCGGTGGAGAGATGCAGCGGGTTGCGATTGCCCGCGCGATATTTCAGTCACCGACATTGCTATTGGCCGATGAGCCAATTTCAAGTCTTGATCCAAGCAATGCCAGGGTGATCATGAAGTTAATTAAGCCGCTGTCAGAAAACATTCCAGTGGTTGGTGTTTTCCATCAGCCTGACATGACAGCCAAATATTGCACAAGAGTTATCGCGATCAAAGATGGAAAAGTGATTTATGACGGCGATCCTCACCTTTCAGAGAATCTATTGGCAGAAATCTATGGTGAAGAACTTCAACAGATTGAAGCGAATAAAAATATTCCCGCACTGATTCCTTCAGAACCTACTTTGGTTCACACCTCATGACATGGAAAGACTTTAGCCTGAAGAGGTATCGAAAGTATATACTGCCACTGATCATACTTGTTCTGGTGACCTACGGCGCCGCGATGGTATGTGGGATCTCCTACGGTGAACTGGGTAGAGGTCTTGTTAGTGGTGTTGTGTTTCTCGGTCATATGTTCCCTCCCGATTGGTCAGCTTTTAATGAAATGCTGGAACCGGCATTTCAGTCTATTATAATTGCTTTTTTGGGAACATTCTTTGGAGCCTTGTTATCGCTGATAATGGCGCTGTTAGCTGCCGCGAATATTTCCAATCCATGGGTGCGCAATATCACACGTTTTTTAATTGGTGTTGAACGATCTCTTCCCGAGATTGTAATCCTTCTCCTTCTGGTGGCGGCCTTCGGACTTGGATCAATGCCTGGTATAATAGCCCTGGCAATTAGCTGTATTGGGATGCTTGGAAAATTACTGGCGGATAGCATTGAAGAAATTGATCATATTATGATCGAATCAATGCAGTCGGTGGGAGCAAAAAAAATTCAAGTGATATTCTTTGGCGTGTTACCTCAGATTTTACCCAACCTTATTTCATATACACTGTTCCGGTTTGAACTTAATATTCGCCTATCGGTCATATTGGGAGCAGTGGGGGCTGGTGGTGTTGGGTATGAACTTGATTATGCGTTTAATATGCTCGAATATCATCGTGCATTTACGGCCATGCTTATCATACTCGTCATGGTCTTCAGTACAGAGCAGTTATCGTATTTTTTAAGAAAGTGGATAAAAGTTGACGCTGCATTAAAATGATTCCTTCCATACAACTTCCATCCCAAAAATATAAACGAAAAGTCACCGCGTTCAGTCTGGTGATTATTGTCGTATCAACCGCTTGCATCTATATGGATTTTAATCCGCTGGGTTTCTTTACTGAATTTCATTTTGTAAGAGATCTATTAGGTGAAATGATGCCTCCAAATTTCAATGTACTATGGAGCAGTTCTTCTGTTGGTTTTTCATTTTTACAAACAATGTCAATGGCATTCCTTGGAACGCTTTACGGGGGTGTTATTGCGATCACTATTGCGTTCTTGGCGGCGAATAATACTATGCCAGCACGCGTGGTAAGAATGATCGCGCGCGCTGCCCTTTCCCTTCTGCGAGTCATCCCGGCGCTCGTGGTAATATTGATATTCGTTATCGCTGTAGGACTTGGCTCCTTTGCAGGAGTACTTACCCTTGTCGTTATCACCGTCGGCACGTTCGGAAAACTATTTACTGAAATCATTGAGAATACAGAAAATCCTCCCAGCGAAGCTATCTATTCGGCCGGCGCGTCGAGAGTTCAGGTTATTCGTTATTCCGTCATTCCACAAATACTTCCATCCTTCGTAGCAAATTTGCTGTACGCCTTCGATGTCAATGTCCGGGCTGCCATAGGCCTGGGTATTTTTGGAGGTGGTGGAATAGGGTTTCAATTATATTTATCTCTTCGTGTATTGCATTATCAAGATGCAATGGCTTACATCTGTTTTATTATTTTGCTGGTGATATCCGTTGAAAAGTTATCTGATTATCTAAGAAGAAAGATACTCAATGATGGAAAATTCTAATCCAGAGGTTGAGTAATTAAATTTTGAGTCTCAAAAGGAATCTGATATCCAGGAAGGATGTTGGGCAATTTTATAAAGAAGCTTGTACCCTTGTTTATTTCAGAAGTTACTGTCGTAAGGCCACCGAGCTTTTGGATGGTCTCTGAAAATATAAAAAGGCCCAATCCGGATCCCTTCGAATCGTGATTGGCCCTGTAAAACATATCAAATATTTTCTCAAGATGATGAGACTCAATGCCAACACCGTTGTCGAGAAATTGAATAGTGGCATGATCATCATTCACGTCAATGACTATTCTTATAAAAGGATTTTGCTTTGAGAGATCGGCGTATCGAATAGCATTGGAGATAAGGTTATTAAAAATAATTTTTAATCTATTCTTGTCCGAAAAGAATGGCGATTGTCCTTGGATGATTACTTCATGATTGATTTTATCGGCCGATTCAATGTAACGGTGACTGTCAAAAATTTCTTCAATGATCGCCCGAACGTCAATTCTTTCCGGAACCACCTCCAATCTCTTATTCTTTGTGAATTCGACTATCTGTGAAATGAATGTTTCCTGACTATTGATTGCCTTCTGCATCATCTCAATGTAGATAACAAGTTCCGGTTGCTTGGTTTCACGCAGCATTAAATTCAAAACTCCCAGTAGCGAAGAAAGGGGGGCCCGTAGATCATGAGCAGTACTATAGAGAAAGCTATCCAATTCCGAGTTTAATTTTTTCAGTTCCTTGTTTCTCTTCTTCAACAAAAAGGATTTTCGTTTTAATTCCCTCATTTGCGTTGTTGTCTCGTTCATAAGCTTTGCAAAAGAGGCCGTCAAAACATTGATTTCTACAGCGGCATTATTAAAATTAAACTCAGGAATTCGATAACGCTTTTCTACGGCTTCCTCCATAACTGCGGAAAGTCGGGCAATGGGTTCCGATATCCGCTTTGATATCCAATAACCTGTGATAATAGCAAAAATGATTGCAGAGGCAGTGACGGCTACAAAAAAAAGCCATGCTGTTCGCTGGGCTTCGGAAGATATCTGTTGCGAATCATGCGCGAGAATAAAATAGCGTTTGCTGAGCTCGTCAGTAAGTGTTCCCAATTTGCCGCGAAGACCTTCTGTTGCGCTCAGTCCGATTTTTTTTTGAATTACAGACAGCTTGATAAACAAATCATGGTAGGCCAATAATTTTGCCAACGCTTTGTGGTCGCCCTGCTGCTTCATTCTTTCATTGACAGCAGCAACAAGCCTATCGAAATTTAAAACATAAATAGTATCATGTCGGATAAGAAAGTCCTTTTCGGAGCGACGCAACGAAAGCAAATCGATTTTATCAATGCCGGCGTCCTGCTGTTCAAGCTCATGCGCATAAAATCTCATTGATCCTTCCAGGCCTTCATCTTTGAATCCTCTGATAAAAAAAAGGTCCTCAAGCCCGTTGAAAGTGCTATTGTATACCTCCAAAAGTTTGTTGATCTCAAGTAAGTAATGTGATACAGGATAATCAAGGTCCTTGCTTTTAATGATAATCTCTTCAATTCTCATTTTGATAAGATTATTCAGACTGTCGCGGTTTTCAACGAGCCTGCTATTGCGAGTTCGCAGATAATTCTGATTGTAGATCTCAATGTTAAAGAAATCATTGTCGGATTTAATGAGATTCAAGGAATGGACTTGCAATTCATTGATATCACTATGAATGGCAGCTATTTTTCGGGTGCGATTAATTACAAACGCAGAAAAGATAACCAGGACAATAATAAGAAGTGTTAGAAATAGAAAACCGCCCAGAATTCGATCACGAATTGAGTTAAGCCGAAAAAGATGAGACATTCGGTAGAATTAATACGCATGGTAATCATTCAGGGTAATTCATGAGTTAACAGTGTGTTATTGTTTTAACAAATATTGAAATCTAATTGAATAACCAACCCGCGCGCCGGGCGAAGAAATTAACCCGACGTTATATATGACTTTGGACAGCCAGATGAATTAAAGAAGTAATACTAAATCAATATTGCCTTAAAATGTGATACCGATTTTTGACAGGTTGACTTTAAAATTTATGAAATACCTTATCCTGGGGTTTTTGCTTGTGAGCGTATTTGCGTTCTCACAGAAACAAGAAAAAGTTAAAGCATTTAGCTTTACGGCCATTGGCGATATGCCCTATTTCGTTCCGGATGATTATTCCCGGTTTGAAAATGTAATCGAGAATATTAATAGAGAAAATACTGCCTTTACAGTTCATGTCGGCGATATCAAATCAAGTGGAATGGTTTGTTCGGAAGAATATTACTCAAAGATGCTGGCATATTTCGCGCGTTTTGAGAAACCGCTTATTTACACGCCGGGAGACAACGAATGGACCGATTGCAATAAGAAAGAGGCCGGGGCATATGATCCACAAGAGCGACTCGAAGTGATTCGCAAAATGTTTTTCAACGAGCGTAGAAGTTTTGGTAAGGAGAAAATCGTACTCACTTCTCAATCTGAGAATCCATTATATTCGAAATTCGTAGAAAATAATCTTTGGGAACTCAACGGTATTCAATTCGGTACAATACACGTAGTGGGAACCAGCAATAATAAGATTGCGGCAGAACCCGCCAGACTAAAAGAATTTGAGGAACGCGATCTCGCAAATCTCGCGTGGCTTGAGGAGATCTTTAAAAGAGCAACGTTCACCGGAAAAGCTGGTATTATCGTTTGCATGCAGGCCGACATGTTTAATGATAAAAAAGGAATTGCTGGTTTTGAGACCTTGATCGCCAAAATAACGAGCCTGAGTATTGCCTTCAAAAAACCGGTACTGCTAATTAATGGAGACTCTCATAAGTTTATTGTTGATAAGCCGCTGGTAAGGGAAAAAGATCCTATTATTGACAAAGCAAGGGTAGTAGAAAATTTCACTCGCCTACAGCTCTTTGGCGAACAGGATATGCATGCTGTAAGGATCACGGTTGACCCCACATCGCCAGGGTTGTTTAGAATTGATCAACTGATGGTGAAAGGGAATTAAGTAAAGTCACTTTCGCTTATAAAAATAAACTGGCTGTCCTGGTAATTCTGACGTCGTAAAATATCCCGAACCGTCAGAAGACCAACATACCGCCTCACCTTTTTCTTCTACCTGATAAGGCGCACGGATTGGGACCTTCTGCAGTAACTCAGAGATTGTTTCATTGCCCAACTTCTTCCAATATAAGATTACAGCGTAGTTTTTGATCAGTATTTCTTTTCCATCAGGAGAAATGTCGGCAGCCGTTACATCTGAAATTGGTAAGACTCCCAGTTTCGTCATTGTAAAGACTTTTGTGATGTCCTGTGGGTAACGCGCGACATAAATAACAGCCTGCCCCTCTTTGGATATTACATAAATATCTTTTGTCAAAGGATCGATCATCACTGCCTCGGCATTCTTGATCCCGTCAGGATAATTGAAAGATATCTTGTCTACGCTTTTAATATTTACTGTAAAAGGAAATGTTGGGTTACTAATGATGGGTTCCGGAAATCTAAAAATAAACTTGTCCGCATTGACGACATTGTTATCTCCAATCTCGGCCAGATAAATATAGTGCACACCATCCAGTGGGCCAGGACCAATTGACATATCTTCCCAATCACGGTCCGTTAGTGATGACATTACCACCGTGCCCAGAAATTCTCCGTTATTTCTCATCAGGTAAATATTATTTTCGTTTCCTGAATCTTCTTCGCACCAAAGCGTTCCGGGTAAAGAATAACTTGATGCTATACCCGATATTTCATTTAATGTCGGATTCTGTACGGATCCTAAATTTTTAAAAGATTCAAAGTCAATACTTATTGGCAATGAAGTGATATCGTAATAGATAGAAAAGAAATTATCTATTACCGGTGGAATGGCCGGAGCTGTGGTAACAGCTTTGACAGCAGGAACAGGTGTATTTTTCTCACACGAATTTAACCCTGTAAGAACGCACGAGAAACAAAATAGAATTGCGATTTTTTTTTGCATAGACCTATCGAAAAAAATAAGGGTGAGCCTTTATTGAATGCTCACCCTCATTACAAAAGAGTCTTACCTTGTTAATGTTTGTTACCACTTCCATCGCTTGGATAAGCGCCCAGGTCCTTATTTGGAGGTGTGATACCGGAAGAACCGAAGTTATTGCTGACTGGCACCACGGCCTGCGCTGTAAACCCGGTAAATCCTTTTCCGATGGCTGGCGAGGTAGATTGAAGCCGGAAATTAAAACCAGTTGCATATGAAATATCACTTGGTTTACCAGCGGCCGGTAAGGTAAAGGTTACAAACTTCGGATCAGTGCCAGCGGCCTGAACCGCCTTGGTGGCATCATACGCTTTAACGGGAGCAGCAGCGGTCGGCGGAAAAGTAGACGATATCACGATACCTAAAGATGTAAAACTTGGAATGTCTGCATTTGCATTTGTAGGAATTCCGGTGCCTGACTCTACCGGATAAATCTGATTTGCCTGTGCGACATTGTCAACATAGTACAAATTGTTTCCGTACGAAATGTTGGCAAAGTCTGCCGGTGGCAAGGGATTTCCGCTGTATTGGGTTGATCCTCCTAACGGAGAGGTCAGGATACGTACGCCGTATTTGCAGTTTACGATGATGTTATTATATCCATTTCCTTTTGAACCTTCTTCAAAGTTTAAAGAACCGCCTCTTCCGTCAGAATTTCTCCTGTATCCGCTATTGACAATCGTATTGTTATACATATAAATATTGGTCTGCGGATTCTTTCCCCCTTTGTTAGATGCCTTTGGCCCGTTAGTAGCAGATCCAATGGTTACATTATAAGCATAGTTACCTACCGTACCGGATTTAATGTTTAATGACTCGCCACCAAAAAGGCCACCTTTTTCAAACGTATTTCTCATAACGTTAATTTTCCCGCCCTGAATACGGATTGGATCATCAACTCCACCATAAACCCATGAATCTTCCAACACAAATATTCCATCGGGATTTACAAAAGAGACCATGTAGGCTGAGCCTCCATTGGAAATACCAGTGACCGGAGATGTTACAAGTTTTCCGCAACCAAATTCGATGTGCGACCACTTGATGATCATATTCTTTGTATCGACGTCGCCCAGAATTCCTCCCCAAAGGCCTTTGTATGCCGGATCGGTTGTTGGATCTTGC
>JANYDR010000616.1 GCA_025363495.1 Cyclobacteriaceae bacterium
GCGCACCACCAACCAGCAGGCACATGCCCACTACGCCATTGAGAACGATCATCACACCTGAATAAACCGTGTTACGACCGATGAACTCCGCACCCGCTGAACTTGATGACATTTGCGAAAGAATGAGTGCATATTCTTCCACCTGTTTGCGATCTTGATTTTTTCTCTCTCCTGTTTTATAGTCAATGATTACTGTTCGTTTTGCACTTATCAAAATTCTGTCGATGCGACTTTGCCGGCCTCCGGGTAATAATATGCCAGCCTCTGTTTTCACTTCCCATTCTTTAGTAAACCAGTTTCCGATGATGGCATGCTTCATCATTTTATCTATTTCACCAGCAAGAGTTTTCACTTCATCTTCCGTTAATTCATTTTTTATATGCAAATCGTCCAGCACATCTTTTACCTCACTGGCATAATGAACTTTGGACAACATACTATGTAAGACAATGCCATAATTAATTTTTATTCTCTTATCAGAAACCTCCGTCTGAAAGAACTCCGCCCCTTGTTTTTTGATGATAAGTTTTTGACGCCAGTCGTAGGAGGCGTAATGTATAAGGGAAGCAGGTTTAGAATCATTATCGTCATTATCTATTCGTAACTTCTCCAGTATTCCTTTCTCGAATTGGAATGTTTCGGGATTGAATTCCGGAAATCCCCCTAATGCAAAAATTTCATACATCAGATCACCCACGGTTCCAAGCTTTCTATCTTTTTTTCGCTTTTCCCTTCCGGATTCCCCTGGTTTTGACGCAGAAACGATAAGTCCTTCTTCTGCACGGGTGAAGGCTACGTATAAAATATTGAGATTGTCAAGGTGAGCTTTGATAAGCTCCTCCTGATAGTCTTCATCAAAAAATGACCTCTTAAGACCACTGGTATATTTAATGGCGAGATGTCCCAGTGTATCATAGGGAGTTTCTGAGGATGTTGCCCAAAGCAACGGTTCCTTTTCGTGATCGAGTCTCCAGTTGCAAAAAGGAATTATTACATATTTAAACTGAAGTCCTTTGGATTTATGTATTGTTAGAATATTAACTGCATTTACAGAGCCTGCTACTTTGATCGACTTATCTGCTTTCCCTTTATTGTTATCCCACCACGTCAAAAATGCTGCCACATCATTTTTCTCCTGTGCAGCAAATTCAAGAACGAGGTCCTGAAAAGCCTGAAGATAAGCCAGTTCTTTAGAGTCAACTCCTAAGGCGAATATTCTTATGAGTTCTTCAGTTAGTTCAAAAATTGAAAGTTTATTCAGCCATACGGAATATTGCAAAAATTCTTTTGGCAGGATATTCTGTAGACTATTTCTTCCGGCATCATAAAAAATACTTTCGAGATGCTGTCCTTTCATGACTTCGTAAGCAAGCTGTCCCCTCACGATTGCGTCCTGAGGATTGTTCAGATATTGCAATGCACTCACAAGTAGGTTTACAGAAGAAGCAGTATCCAAACGAAGTGATTCATTTGAAACCACATCATACTTAAAGCTGGGTTTCGCTTCCGCTGAAGTCTTGTATTGCAATAAATAATTTGCAATGCGCTGGCCTTCATCATTTCTCCGGACCAAAATAGCAATGTCTTTCAACGCGACTCCTTTTGTTTGCAATTCCTCCAGCAATGCTGGCAAACGCTTGAGCGCATTTTCTTCCCAACTAATTTCACCCTCTTCCCTTTCGATGAAATTAATCTTTACGTATCCCTTTCCGGGAAATTTTACGGATTGCTGGGCAACATCCGAAAAGACATCTGCAGGCAACTGCTGCTGAAGAACTTCCGAGACAAAAGCTGCAGACTGGTGAAATAATGAATTATTAAACTCCACTAGATTTTCAGCACTGCGATAATTGGTGTCCAGTGGAATGACATGCGTCATCTCGCTTCCAATCTCATTTTCAACACCACTTTGAAGAAGCTGGAGATCACCCCCTCTCCAGCGATAAATGGATTGCTTGACATCGCCCACCACCATGTTAGATTGACTTTGATCAAGGGAATCTTTTAACAACGGAAGAAAATTCTTCCATTGATAACCAGATGTATCCTGAAATTCATCGATAAGGTAGTTTCGGAAAAATGAGCCAACTTTTTCATAAATAAATGGTGTGTCACTGTTATTGATCACTCCATTCAGAAACTTAGGAGCGTCCGAAAGCAACATCACGTTATTCTCTTCTTTATATTGCTTGAGCTTGCGCGTAATATCGGCCAGCAAACCAAATGAATAAAAATTCTGAAGCACGACCTTCGCGGAATTATATCGGGGATAATTCGTTTCATCATAGCTAACCATCTCCTGAAGGATTGGCAGCAAATCACTCTTCACTAATTTGAGAAACCGATCATAATTCAATCCTTTCTTTTTCGGCCAGCTTACTGCATCTTCAAGCCGCTCCTCAAGCCTTGGACCTAATTCCCAATATTCTCCCTGCGCAAACATGTCAAAGTACTTAAGAGGAGTACCTGAATTCCCATAGTTAAAATCATTTACGGTAATAGAATTCTGATCAAGAATTTCCAGTGCCACTTTAGCGCGGCCTCTCATGAATTTCATAAAAACATCCTGTTCCGCTTTAAGAATATCGATGTACCTGCTATATGGATTTTCTTCTTTTTCAAACGATTTGAGAATATCATCCTCAATGACTTTAAAATTCTCATTGAATATTTCTTTGGAGAAACCCTCAAGCGCCCTGATGATATTCCAGTTCTCACCTTCCGACAAACGGTCCCTCGAAAACTCAACTACCCATTTGGTTAATTGTTTATTTCTTCCAAGCTCATCCATCAGCTCGCCAATCACTTCGCTCAAGACAAGATCGTTGTCGACTTCCAATCTGAAATTACCCAACAACCCTGCTTCACGCGTGAATGAACGAATGACCTTTTGAAAAAAAGCATCAATTGTACTGATAGCAAACTGTGAATAATGATGGAGTATTGCGGATTGAACATCCCTGCTTTTATCAATAAGCTGCTGGTCCGTAAGCTTCAGAGTTTGTTTTATCTCAATGGCAAGATCATTTGGTTTTCCTTTGGAGAAGTCGTCGAGGTATTTCATAATCCTCGCTTTCATTTCAAGTGTTGCCTTATTCGCAAACGTAACGGCCAATATATGACGGTAATAATCAGGCCGGCCACTCAACGCCAGCATGATAAATTCTTTGGCCAGCGTGCGGGTCTTTCCGGAGCCAGCGGAAGAACGATAAAGTTTAAAGGTTTTCAGAGTGGTGCAGAGATAACGATTCACAAATTAAAACAAAAAAATGCAGGAGCGGGATTAAAGGATTTTCAGGATAATACACAGGATAACGGCATAATAGCACAAAGTAAAAAGAAGAAAGCTTAAAGTCAGGGTCGTCAAGCTTTAAACTTTCAGCTTTTCACTTTAAGCTTCTATATTTTCCCTAACTTTAAATAATTCTGCGTCTATGGCCCGGCTTTCGAAAATTG
>JANYDR010000620.1 GCA_025363495.1 Cyclobacteriaceae bacterium
TGTAAGCAACGTCATAACATCAGGCATACCGATCACTTTTTTAAAGTCGGCTTGTGTCTGATCCGGCAATGATTTCAGAACACCCTGAAGCGCTTCTTCTGATTCTTGGTAGCTCTTATTCATGGATTTTAAATCCGAAAAATTAGCAGCGTAAAGATCATTGGCACTAGTCGCTATTTCCTGTGGATAAGCAGCAAGAATTGTCTTAATCTGTTCAGGGCTTTTCTTTGAATCACCACTTACCAACTGGTTTACCAGGTTGGGATAGCGGGACATATCATATAACTTCTCCTGGACGTCGCGTGGATATTTTTCTACCAAATCCTGAAACGACTGGCTGGTGCGAGCCTGAAGACGTCCGATTTTTACGAGTTTTTGAGGATATTGTGAGACATCCAGAATTGCGTCTCTCACATCAGCCGGATAAGGAGCTATGGACGACACAATATTATCATCATCGTGCTTTAGGCTGTCCTGAAGGCCCTGGCCACTTAGACCAAAACAACTAAACAACGCTACAAGCAAAAGTGAGTTAAAGATTAAAAATTTACTGTTCGGTTTCATAAGCTGTTTTTCTATTGAAAATGATTTGCCTTAATTCTGCATTGAAATGCTGAATCCACTCATTTTGGAATCCAGGATAGGTAATTACAAAAGCCGCGCCAGGCGAACCCAAGTCTCTTAAAAAATGATTTTACAGGTATAAATAAGTGATTCGCTTACGCAATAGGTAGAATGATCATTACATAATGTCAGGCTGAAAAGAACTTCAGATTGCCTTCGCTATTTAGAGTTGGGAGCTCTCAATTCGTCACTAGATTTTATCGTATTTCTCAACGGTTAATTCATGCTTTACATCTCCTGTATGCTTGATGGCAGCCGGTTCAAAAAGCATTAACAAAACTTCCTCCTCTGCAATAGGGCGGTGCTCCACTCCTCTCGGGACGATGATCATCTCACCAGGATTCAATACTACAGTCTTATCCCTGAACTCAATCTTCAATGTGCCTTTCACGATAAAAAACATTTCATCTTCATTCGCATGATCATGCCAGACGAATTCACCTTGAACTTTAGCAAGCTTAACTTCCTGGCCATTGAGTTCACCGATGATTTTGGGAGACCATTGGTCGGAGAAGAGAGAGAATTTTTGCTGGAGATTGATGACGTTCATGGTGCGTGGATGTATTAATTTAGGAAAGTAATGTCTTAGTTCTGCATTAAGCAAAATTCTGTTGTAGTATTTTTTGTGATGTCAATGATTTTTTTGCCATTTCTAATACGGCTAAGGAAGCTTCTCTCGAAACTGAAGGGAAATCATCCAAGAATTCAGAAAGGCCATCGCCACTTTGGAGATAATCAAAAAGATTTTGAATAGGAACTCTTGTACCAGCAAATACTGGTGTACCACTCATTACTTCACAGTCAATGCTTATTTGTCCGTACAACATAACAGTGATTTGGGGTCTTTTTCAGTCACCCTTTGTTGAGTGTAATCTTTTATTTCCCCACTCTCGATCTTTGTTGAAATTGGCTGATTTGTCAGTCAGAATTTCATAATCAAAAGTTAATTCAACGCACCTGCAGTTGTTGTGACTGCTTGTTACACAATATACAAAAAATCAGCAGATGGTAATCTTAGATCTCGATAAAAATTTTGAGTTCGTAAAGTCTGTTTTTTTTACGTTCTAATATCGGATACACAAAGGCGAAGCGGCTATAGTCCAGCAGTGGCTTATATATTCTTATTAGCTGCCGTTTTTGTTCCTTCACGAATATATTCAATTGCCAATTTGGTCCCAATGACTAATCAGTTCCTTAAAAAGGCTTCTTCAGTCTTGAAACATTATCAATTCCCTTTCTTTATCAAGTCATAAGTGAATTTCATTTCAGCATCTTGTCCTGTTAATAAGTCTTCAAGAGACGGATGTACTTCATAGTCGGGTAATACACCATGTCCGATATTCTTACTCTCGTTCCAGGCCATTATACTTCTCCAGTTGGCAATTGATATGCCGATTCCGGAATTGGGAAGGCGAACGTATGTTCTGTCAAAACCATTTACTCCATTGAAATCCCCACCGGTTTCTTCCCCAATAAAAATTCCCTTTTTGTGGGCTCTGAGTATAGAGGCAAATTCAGCCCCCGCTGATGCCGTCATGCCATTAATTACGATGTATATTTTTCCTCTATATGGATTTCGTTCCACCTTGAAAGTCTTCCTGGTAATTTTGTGAAGGGTCCATTCATAGGTACTATCATTTATTTTTTTATCGAGCTTTCTATTAACCCAATCATTGAATTTGTTTCGATTGAGATATTCGGGATAATGGAATTTATATCCATGCCGGAATACTATTTTGTCAGCAACTTTGAAGTCGCTATCAGCCAGATACGAAAACAAAAGAGGCGTGGCGAAAACCTTTCCCCCGGTGTTTCCCCGTAAATCAATTATTAAGTTATCAATTTTAGAATTATCCAGCTTCTTGAATGATTTGTTAATTGTCTTTCTAAGATTCTGTCCGCTTTGCTTTTTTATACGTTGGGCCACGAACGACCCTAACTTTAAAATAGCAACACTATTTTTCGTATCAATGGAAAAGTCTAAGGGCCTGGATTTTCGTAACTTCAGTTGTGCTAGTCTTTGAGATATCAAATAATTAGATAGTGCCGCAATAGTTAAGCGTTTTCGTTCTTCCGTTTTATAGTCATTAAATTCTATCTTAAAGCTATCAGGCTGGTTTATGAACGATGCGAATTTCAATCTAAAATCTCTTTCAATAACTCTGTCTTTAAAATTCACTCCATAACCGTCGGCATTTTGTTTATTCCTTAAATCATTTATCAAGTCAGTCGTTGAGATTCCATTTATTGTCAGTAGTTCCGAACCAATAGAAAGCTCACCGTTTGTTGATAAGTTCCTTA
>JANYDR010000624.1 GCA_025363495.1 Cyclobacteriaceae bacterium
GGTAAGATTTACTGAGATTACATCATCCCATTCCTCTTTAGACATTTTCAATAACGTACGGTCTTTTGTGATGCCGGCGTTGTTTATCAAAATATCAATTCTCCCAAATTTTTTCACAGCCACGTCAGTTGCCTCAAGCACCTGCTCTTTATTGGCAACCGAGACTTTCTGGAATGTTACTGTGTGACCTTCTTTTGTCAGCTGATCTGCAACAGAAGTTCCTTTATCGGATAAATCCCAGATAATGACTTTGGCGCCCTCGCGTAGAAATGTTTTTACTGTTGCTAGTCCGATACCACTGGCTCCGCCGGTGATGATGGCGATTTTATCTTTTAGTCTCATGGTGATTGTTTAAAAGGATGCAGGATGCAGGATACAGGATACAGGTTACAAGTGGGTACATAACCTGTATCTTGCATCCAGTAACCTTCGAAGAATATTATTTAATGGAATTAACATTGAATAGTCGTGGATGATTTCAATAAAGCGCTGTAATCAACTCCCCAATATACGCCGGCTTCTCTTCCCCTTCCAACTCCATTTTACATTCCATAAAAAGCTTAACTCCGCCTCCGGGCATATCTTCAACGTTCAGGATACTTCCGTGCATGCGTATCCGGCTTCCTACTTTTACAGCCAATGGAAACCTTGCTTTGTTAAGACCGTAATTAATGGAAGTAGTGGAGCCTTCAATCACCAGCATGTCAAAAAAGAATTTTGCAGCCAATGACATAGTCAGGTATCCATGTGCGATCGTCTTGCCATCCGGCATCAGTGTTTTTGCTTTTTCAACATCCACGTGTATCCATTGATGATCACCGGTGGCATTGGCAAAGTCGTTGATCATTTCCTGTGTCAGTGTCAGCCAATTACTTACACCCAATGATTGACCAATATATTTTTTGATTTCAGAAAGTTTTATGACCGTTGGGAGACCAGCGGCCTTCTCAGGTTCAATTGATTCTTTAGGAGAAGGCGGTACAGGTTTAGGAGGTGCTTCAGTCCAGTTCCCAACTTTAATGATTGCCTTACCCATTACTTTCCTGTCCATTAGATCTCGTAATGCTTTCGGTCCTTCTTCCAAAGAATAGATCTTATGGATGTGTTGTTTGAGCTTTCCAGCATTGATCCATCCGAGAAGCTCTCCGAAGTTTTGCAGGCTTTGTTTGGGTTCACGTTCCGCAAAGCTTCCCCAAAAAACTCCCACAATGGAGCAACCTTTTAATAATGGAAGATTAGCGGGGAAGGAAGGGATATTGCCCGATGCAAATCCAACTACCAGGTATCTGCCTTTCCATGCAATGGACCTCAATGCCGCTTCCGCCAAAGGACCTCCGATGGGATCGTATACAACGTCCACACCTTTATCACTCGTGATTTCTTTTATGCGAGCTCTTAAATCTTCAATTGAATAATTGATGGTGAAGTCGGCACCTTTTTCTTTACAGGCGACGAGTTTATCGGATGATGAAGCAGCGGCGATTACAGTAGCGCCCATTACTTTACCCAGTTCCACTGCTGCGAGTCCTACGCCACCTGCTGCGCCTAATACTAAAAGTGTTTCTCCCGATTTGAGCTGGGCCCTGTCTTTCAATGCATGATAGGAAGTGCCATACGTATAAAGTGTTCCGGCGCCATTTATAAAGTCCATACGCGGCGGCATTGGGAACACCCGATTGGCTTTCGTAACAACTTGTTCTGCAAATCCACCCCATCCACAAAGCGCGACTACACGATCACCGACCTTTAGATGTTTAATTTTTTCGCCGATCGCGGCGACTTCGCCTGACACTTCCCCACCAGGTGAAAATGGCAACGTTGGCTTGAACTGATATTTATTTTGAATGATGAGTACATCAGGAAAATTTACTCCGCAGGCTTTAACATTAATAAGTACTTCGTCTGCCGCAGGAATAGGAGAGGGAGTTTCCTTTATCTGTAAAGTGTCTGGCAATCCGAATTCGTTGGCGATTACTGCTTTCATTTTATCGTATTAAGATATGAAAGTTAGCAAACTCCACCATCATTTACTGATTACAGCTTACCGCCTCCTTTCAACTCACGCAACTCCTGTTTAAGCAGTTGTAGTTCCGCCAATATTTCCTTCATCCCCTGTCTCAGCTGACCTTGAGGGCTGTCGTCTGAATTTTGTACCGCTTCCATTTTTTCTTCGATATCTTTCTCCATTTTATCCTGAACCTGGGATGTCATTACAGCAATGAATACATTGAACGTAATGATTGATGTGAAAACCACGAAGCTTACAAAATATACCTGGGCAACAAATAAGGGATAACTTGGTGAGTGATATCCGAGATCGTCCATTACATCTGACCAGTTGTCTAATGTCATTACCTGGAAGAGTGTTACAAAAGAATCCGTCATGGTGCTGAAATTGCATGTTGTGTAAACTTGTGATCCATACATGTACATACCCAGGATTGCGTAGATGTAAGTGAGAATTAACAAGAGTACTACGAATGAAAAAACGGTAGGGATGATACTCACGATCCGTTTTTCAACTTCTTTTAAATGGTCGCTGACTTCGAGTAGCCGGATAATCCGGAATATTCGAAAGAGACGACCGATCTGAATTAAGCTTGGATGAAAGAAGAATTGTGTTAGTAGTCCTATAAGGCTAAAGGCAATAAGCATAAAGTCAAAGTAATTCCAGAAGCCATGTTCGGTGTAAACAATTTGCATTGTCTGCTTCCCCTTTATGGTCACTTTTTCGCGGGTGAATAATTTGAAGTAATCAAGAGGATGATCTTCTGCTACAATTCGAAAAATAATTTCGATGGTAAAGAAGGCGAGGAAAAGATAATCGGCTGTCAGAAACAGCGTTGGCCAGAACTGATCTTTTAAAATAGTCTCAGCGCCGACAAGAATAGCAAAGGAAATGATTGCATAGTTGACGATATGAGAAAATTCTTTGCTTTGGGCAAATGCTTTCATTCGTTGATGAGTCATAGGAAAGAAATTAGGAGGTTATAAAGACTAACAATTTAAGAGAAACGGGGTGAATGAAAAATTAAAAATGAAGGAATTAAAAATGGGCCCTACCGACAAGTCCTGCTTTGTCAGCTAATGGAGAAAAATAGCGGCAAGGTCATAATGAACATGACGAACCACAAAGGGCACAATGCAAAGTAGGACCAGGCCATATTAAATTAATTGAAAAGACCTTATGCCAGTGATTTTGAATTATAAATGTAAACTGAATAGATCATTGTGTTATTCAACTCGGAAGATCGCTCGTGGATCTTTTCAATAGAATCGAATCCAGCCATTTTGAATAATTTAGAAGTTTCCGCATAAGTGATCGGGTAAGGGACCCATGAATTGGCGCGGTTCATTTCATATTCAGCGATAATGAAGGCTCCGGATGGGAGTAACTTGGTTTTAAGTCGCTGCAGCAGTGATAATTTATCATTTATGTAATGAAGAGAATTGATCATCATGATGCCGTCCAGCGAGGAAACTGGTAAAGGATCCCTGTCAAAATCCAATTGCGTGAATTGTATGCCTGGATTGGAAAACGCAAAAGGTTTTTGATCAATTGCGTAGATAATGCTTTCTGCTGGTAAGATTCTTAATAATGCTTTGCTGAATAAACCGTTGCCGCACCCAAGGTCGGCCCATTGCTGCCTGACATTCTTTGATATTCGTTTACCGTTTATGAGAAGGGTGGCGTCGGATGGTGTCATTGCTGGAAGTTCTGCTTGACGTGGTAAATATTCTGCTCAAAGTTTGATTGGCTCAGGTTGCAAGTTTACAGGACACAAGTTACAGGTCGTTTGCGCCCATGAGCAGAATTTAAATTGATTTATTTAAGGGATATTGCAAGTAGATAATAACCCAGTTCATCAGAAAGAATGGAAGCTCAATAGCTACTCCTTTTAGATCCTTGTGAAGTAAATGAGAGCAAATAATAAGGAGGATACCTGCCGCCATTAAAAAATTCCCTGCAAAAAATGTTTTGGGAA
>JANYDR010000638.1 GCA_025363495.1 Cyclobacteriaceae bacterium
GCACCCACGGCGCTCGTCTTCCATTTATATTGTGGGTCTTGCCTATGGTCGGTGTTTTTCATCGACCATCTCGATGAGCAGTGAAACAAATTATGATGAGAGCAGTCGATGCTCAAGGCGGTTGGTAAAACACCAACCGCAGGCAAAAAGGGGTTTGCGACTAAGCCCCGTCAGGGGTGTACCGTTTGTAGAAACGTGTAACAGTTCCGAGGTCAAGCGCCGTAGGTGCGACCTGTTTAAATATATTCAGCTGTAAAATTTACAGGTTGCACCCACGGCGCTCGTCTTCCATTTATATTGTGGGTCTTGCCTATGGTCGGTGTTTTTCACCGACTATCTCGATGAGCAATGAAACAAATTATGATTAGAGCAGTCGATGCTCAAGGCGGTTGGTAAAACACCAACCGCAGGCAAAATCGGGTCAGTGATTGGTAGTGCGCACTTATGTCAAAACAATCTACCGATTACCCCTGCCTGCCGGCAGGGCTTACTGATCACTTCTCACCTAATCCTTATCCGCTTGCTCAAAAACGACACCTGAGCCGGTTTCTATTTTGAAAATTCTATTTTCAAATGGACCCGCGAATGCTTTCATGTAATGTATACGCACAGGTCTCCCTTTCAATGAATCAAATTCCGTAGCGTCGAAGGTTGTATACGATTTGAGCCAGAAATTTTCCCTGGAGGGCTTATTATAGATAAATACGACCGGACCTGTAACGGCTATGCTGTCAATGGTAATATCCTGTGTTTGCATCGTCTCTTCACGAGGTATAGAATGCTTTACCAGCAGGTAGATAGCCAGAAGAAGAACTGCTATCAAACCTATGAATAACGCTTTTTTTATCATATACTCGAAAATATTTCAGTCAAATAGAATAAACGGAATTGTTACGTATAGCAGATACAAAATAGCAACTATTTAGATCTCAGCGATACAAAAAAACTGATTCAATTTCCAACCAATGAAACATGTTCAAATAAAGGGCAGCACCAAACTTGTCGACTTCGTCGAGCCAATGTCTGCAACGTTATCCGAACGGCCGCCCTTTGACGATCCGGAATGGATCTTTGAAGTCAAGTGGGACGGGTACCGGGCGATCGCCGAGATCAACAACGGAAAGGTCAACCTTTATTCAAGAAATGGAAATACGTTCAATGTCGCCTATCCCAGGATCGTGGAGGCGCTCAAGAAAATAAAGATCAATTGCGTCCTTGACGGTGAGATCGTGGCGTTCGATGAGAATGGGAAACCCAGTTTTCAAAAGATGCAGAACTATAAGAATAATTCCGGAGTGCCAATACAGTTTTTTGTGTTCGACTGTCTGAGAGAAAGCAATGAAGATCTTACAAAACTTCCACTGATCGCAAGGAAGATGCGTTTGAAGAAAATATTGCCAAAGACAGGGATCGTATTATACTGTGATCATCACGCTGAGAAAGGAGTGGAGTTCTACAACGGAATTATCAGCATGAACCTTGAAGGCATGATAGCCAAGAAATCTGACAGCAGATACTATCCCGGCAAACGGTCCGCCGACTGGTTGAAGATCAAGAACAGGCTTACGAGGGAATTTATCATTATAGGCTATACAAAACCGGAAGGAAGTCGCGAGTATTTTGGCTCGCTCTTGCTCGGCGTGTATTGGGGTAAGAAATTGAAATCAGCCGGAAATGTCGGAACAGGTTTTACAAGCAAATTATTGAAAGACTTGTACCTAAAGCTTTCAAAAGAGAAGCGGTCAAAGACTCCGCTCGACATCCCCATCAAGGAGGAAGTAGGAGTAACATGGGTTAATCCTGTTTTTGTTTGTAACATAGAGTATGCTGAGATTACAGATGATGGAAATGTCAGACAGGCGGCTTACCTGGGGCTTAGAAAAGACAAGGCGCCGATGGAGGTGACGTTTGGCAATGATGTTGAGAAATGATGGGTCTGGCTATTTTAATTGCAAATAAGTATTGTGTGTTAAAAAGGGTTCTCTAACGGATCTGTTATGGAGCGGCGCATGCACCGCGTTCCCGTGCGCACGATAGGGATCGGGTTGTACCAGGTGAGGTGCTTGAACATGGTACTGATTTGCTTTATATTCAGGCATTGCTTGGTCACAATTCGAGTAATAGGACTGAAATTTATACTCAGATTACGAAGAAGGGGTTTGAGAATATCACGAGTCCGCTTGACAACGTTGAGTTGTGAAAGTGTACAAAGGGTTGCGGGATTGGCGATGTATATGCACCTGCGATATTGAATGTATAGGTAATGAACATAGCCACTAGTTGTAGCTCATGCGCTGGACACATTCTCCTTCGACAAAATGAAAAAACCGAAATCAATTTTAGGACTTTTATCAATTGTTTTACTCTTGACTTCGTGTAAGAGTTATTACAACGATACAATTGACTGGATGGATAACATAGAACTTGGAACAACTTTGGTTGACGTGAAAAAACATCAACCATGTAAGCTCCCCCAAAAATAGGACAGTTTAAGAATAGACGAAAGGTCTTTAACTTTAAACTGTTACACGATGAAAAAAACGAGATTTACCGAAGCCCAGATTATCAGTATTCTCAAGGAGTATGATGCTGGCAAAAACGTTCTGGATTTAACCAGGGAACACGGCATTTCAAAGGCTACCATTTACAATTGGAAGGCCAAATACGGAGGGATGGAAATGAACGAACTCAAGCGGGTCAAAGAGCTGGAAGACGAGAATAGAAAGCTCAAGCATATGTATGCTGACCTGGCGCTTGATAACAAAATGTTAAAAGACATTTTAGGAAAAAAGTTCTAAGGCCCTCCGAGAAGAAGGTACGTGTTGATCATCTTCAGCAAACGTACCAGGTTAGTCTGGGTAGGGCCTGCAAGCTTGTGGATCTTTCACGATCAGTTTACTATTACAAGAGTCATCGTGATGATCATGCTGTGATTGAAAAATTGCAAGCTATGGCAGAGAAGCGTCCTACGGACGGCTTCTGGAAAATGTATCAGAGAATCAGAAAGGAAGGCTTACCATGGAATCACAAACGACTTCACCGAATCTATAAAATGCTAAAACTGAATATAAAGCGAAAAGGTAAGAAAAGGCTTCCCGCTCGTATTTTGAAGCCGTTGGAGGCAGTTCAACAAATCAATGTTAGCTGGTCAATGGACTTCATGAGCGACGCGCTATTGTCAGGAAGGAAATTCAGAACACTCAATCTTATGGATGATTACAATCGTGAAGCATTGGCGATTGAAGTGGATACCTCGCTTCCGGCGGAACGCGTTATCCGCGTCCTTGATCAAATCACAGAATGGAGAGGAAAGCCAAAAAGCATTCGCGTTGATAATGGTCCTGAATTTATATCAAGTGCACTTGGTCTATGGTGTGAAGAAAAAGAAATCCATTTGCAATTCATTCAACCAGGTAAGCCGACACAGAATGCATACATCGAACGCTTCAATGGAAGCTTCAGGAGAGATGTTCTGGATGCTTACCTGTTTGAAGACATCCGGCAAGTAAGACAGCTGGCAGAGGAATGGATGGAGGACTATAATCATCATCGTCCGCATGACGGACTTGGTGGTCGTAGTCCTATGGAAATGTTGGCCATGGATTTGTGTGAAACTCGAGACGAGAATTCCGTTTCAATTGTTAGGGTGTCGCCTTTTTGTAAAAACCTTCCTTTAATCTTCTCCACGGAACGTAGGTAGGTTGGCTTTATGGAACGCTTAGGGACGACATCTACTTTTATTTTAAAGAGTCCCTCAATTTCATCAGCCATGGCAACGAAGCTCAAACCCATCGGCCCAGAAATCTCGACAGCGATATCGATATCACTTTGATCGGTAGCTTCACCACGCGCGTAGGAGCCAAAAACTCCGAGCCGGGTAATTGGGTATTTCCTTTG
>JANYDR010000641.1 GCA_025363495.1 Cyclobacteriaceae bacterium
AAAGGCAAGAGCGAAGAGGTGCTGCCTTCGGCAGAGAAGAGATGAAATACAAAAAAAACTCAGCGATTATTCCTAACTATCTAACTTCCTGGCGCATGGATGCGCCAAATGCACTTCAACACGGAGGACATTGGAGATCCATAGAGGAATACACACAGAGCGTTAGCATGGTAAACTTTAGCGAAAAATCCGCAGTAAAAAACTCCGTGTGTATTCCTCCGTGCTCACCGTGTACGTGGTGAATAAAAACTCAGCGAAGCTGATGTTTCACTTCAGCGTTAATCCATTTTTTTTATTCCATTGTCTCAACCTCAAGTCTCCACTTCTCCGGCGACCTCCATAAGCTTGACAACAGTAGCTCGCGCATGAAAATGAATTCTTTAGGAAGCTTGTCGTACATACGCTCAAAAAGTTCGGCGTGATCCAACAGTTCTTTTTTCCATGCTTCACGATCAATGTTCATGATCGTATCAAACTCATGTTTGGTGAAATCGGACCCAGCCCAATCGATATCCTCGTAATGTGGCATCCATCCTATCGGACTTTCCACTGCGTTTGACTTTCCATGAATTTTTTCAACAATCCATTTTAGTATGCGGGTATTTTCACTGAAGCCAGGCCAGAGAAATTTTCCGCTCTCATCTTTACGAAACCAGTTGACGCCGAAGATCCGTGGAGGATTAGGAATATTGCGACCAAACTGCAGCCAATGATTAAAATATTCTCCCATATGATATCCGCAGAATGGAAGCATAGCAAACGGATCCCTTCTGACTTTTCCAACCTCACCAAAGGCAGCTGCTGTTGTTTCTGAGCCCATGGTGGCAGCGAGATAAACTCCTGAATTCCAGTTATGTGCCTGATAAATCAATGGTATTGTGGTACTTCTTCTTCCACCAAAAACGAAGGCTCCTACCGGCACTCCATTCGGATCTTCCCATGAAGAATCAAGGACAGGATTTTGAATAGCAGGAGCAGTAAAGCGTGCATTCGGATGAGCACAGGATTTACCGCTGGCAGGATCCCATTTCTGTCCACGCCAGTCGATGAGATCTTGTGGCGGTTCCTTTGTCATGCCTTCCCACCATACATCACCATCAGAAGTTACTCCAACATTGGTGAAGATTGTGTTTTTTGAAATCGAAGCCATCGCATTTGGATTGGTCTTCACGTTGGTGCCCGGGGCAACTCCAAAATATCCGGCTTCAGGATTGATAGCGTATAACTTTCCATCCTTGCCCGGTTTTATCCATGCAATGTCATCTCCCACTGTGGTGATCTTCCATCCGCTTAAATCTTTAGGTGGGATCAACATTGCAAAATTTGTTTTACCACATGCACTTGGGAATGCGGCGGCGATGTATGTCTTCTCTCCTTGCGGATCTTCTACACCTACTATAAGCATGTGCTCCGCTAGCCATCCCTCTTCTCTTGCCATTGATGATGCTATGCGAAGAGCAAAACATTTTTTACCCAGCAATGCATTTCCACCATATCCCGAACCATAAGAAACAATCGCACGGTCTTCCGGATAATGGACAATATATTTTACAGTTGGATTGGTTGGCCATTTAGAGTCCTGCTGACCTTTCTCAAGTGGCGCACCAACTGAATGAAGACATTTTACATATTCACCTTCAGGTCCCAGTACACGGATCACTTTAGTTCCAACGCGGGTCATAATGTGCATATTCACCACAACGTATTCGGAATCGGAAATTTGAACACCAATGTGAGAAAGCGGCGAGCCAACCGGTCCCATGCTAAACGGAATGACATACAATGTCCTTCCACGCATGCAGCCATCAAAAAGTTTTTTAAGCTTTGGCTTCATCTCGCGTGGATCTTCCCAATTATTAGTTGGACCCGCATCTTCTTTCCAGCGACTGCATATGAAGGTGCGGTCTTCCACACGGGCGACGTCACTAGGATCAGAGAAGCACGCATAGCTGTTAGGTCTTTTCTTTGAGTCAAGCCTGATAAAGGTTCCTTTTTGCACCAGGTTCTCACACAACTCATCATATTCCTCTTGCGATCCGTCGCACCATCGCACGGCATCCGGTTTACAAAGAGTAACCATTTCATTTATCCATGCTTGGAGTTCTGTGTGTTTGATCGGGTAGGTACTGGAAATCCTGACTTCAGCCATAATAGAGCGATTAATAGGTGTTTAAGAGAGCAAAAATAATGATAGAAAGGCGTAAAATGAAATGTTTCAATCGATTGCGGCATCATTGTTACCAAATTGAGACAGATTGCTATTGTCGACCATTTACACCTTAATTCTCAACATCGGAGGCTGACAAATGAAAAATTAAGAATGTGGTCCTCTACTTTGAAAGACCATTTTTCATTCTTTCATTTTTCATTGAATTATATTTGCACAAATTTCTATCCGTGAGCAGAAAAGTAAAAGTAGGATTGGTACAGATGTCGTGCAGCGCACAGCCATCAGAAAATCTTGAGAAAGTAAAATCCAAAATCATTGAACTCGCTAAACAAGGAGCTCAGATCATTTGCCTGCAAGAGCTCTTTACTTCGTTATACTTCTGCGATGAAGAGAATCATGACAACTTCAAACTCGCGGAATCAATTCCAGGTCCCTCAACTGACTACCTTACTCCTATCGCGAAAGCAAATAACGTCGTAATCATTGCGTCTCTTTTTGAGAAACGTGCCGAGGGACTTTATCACAACACAACAGCGGTGATTGATGCAGATGGAAGTTATTTAGGTAAGTATCGCAAGATGCATATCCCTGACGATCCCGGTTATTATGAAAAATTCTATTTCACTCCTGGTGATCTTGGCTATAAAGTATTCAAAACGAAATATGCTACACTGGGCATTTTGATTTGCTGGGACCAGTGGTATCCTGAAGCAGCGCGTATTACTGCGCTGATGGGTGCTGAGATACTCTTCTACCCTACTGCCATTGGTTGGGCAACGAGCCAGGATAAGGAGACCAACGAAGAACAGTATAATGCATGGCAGACAATTCAACGTTCCCACTCTGTTGCCAATGGAGTTTATGTTGTATCGGTTAACCGTGTTGGACTTGAAGGTCCTATGAAATTCTGGGGAGGATCGTTTATCTCAAATCCTTTTGGGAAGTTATTGTATAAAGCATCACATGATGAGGAAACAACTCATGTTGAAGAGCTTGATCTTGAAAAGAGCGATCGGTACCGTACCCACTGGCCGTTCTTGAGAGACAGGAGAATTGATTCGTATCAGCCGATATTGAGTCGGTATATTGACGAGAAATAATTTGAAAATTTGAGGATTTGAAAATTTGAAAATGAGATGCTGGTTGAGATAAGAGCATCTTTCATTTTTGGATAAGAACTACAACGCTAATGACCCAAACACCCAAGCAGTTAGGCTATCACTTCCCCGCTGAGTTTGAAAAGCATGATTCAACATGGCTGAGCTGGCCGCACAAGGAGGCATCATGGCCTGGAAAAATTGAGAGCATTTATCCGGCGTATTCTTTTTTTGTGAAGATGCTGGCGCAATCAGAAAAAGTAAATATCAATGTTGCAGATGAAGGGATGAAGGCAAAGGTGCTTGAACACTTAACAAAAGCGAATGTTAATCTTTCGCAGGTGCAACTTCATCCCAATCCAACGAATGATGCCTGGTGCCGTGATCATGGCCCAGCGTTTCTTGTGAACCGCAAAGAGAAAAAGAAAGCTATCATTGACTGGGGATATAATGCCTGGGGCGGAAAATATCCACCGTTTGATCTGGATGATGTTGTTCCAACGCGCATTGGTAAGGATTTAGGTTTGCATGTTTTCAATCCAGGAATCGTAATGGAAGGTGGTTCTGTTGAATTTAACGGAGCCGGAACACTGATGACAACAACCGCATGTCTGCTCAATAAAAATAGAAATCCTCATCTCAATCAAAAGCAGATTGAAGAATATCTGGTTAGTTTTTACGGTGTTGAGCAAGTGCTTTGGATTGGAGATGGGATTGTTGGGGATGATACAGATGGTCACATTGATGACATAACACGGTTTACCAATGAAGATACCGTTGTGACGGTAATTGAAGAAGATAAGTCAGACGAGAATTACCGTCCGCTTCAGGAGAACTTAAAAGAACTTAAGAAACTTAGATTGCCTAATGGCAAGTCTCTTAATATTATAGAGCTGCCAATGCCTTCGAAAGTCCTATATGAAGATCAGCGACTGCCGGCATCGTATGCCAATTTTTATATTTGTAATAAATTTGTGATCGTTCCAACATTTCAGTGTAAGAATGATCCTAAGGCGTTACAGATCTTACATACGGCATTTCCAAAGCATGAGGTAGTGGGGATTGATTCAGTGGATATAATCTGGGGGTTGGGAAGTTTTCATTGTTTGAGTCAGCAGGAGCCAATGATTTGAAAGTTTTGTTGGAGAAACTTCACCACAGAGTCACGTGCACGGAGAATGCCCATGGCCTTTTCATCAAAAATATTTAGCCAAAGAACTCGAAAGTAAAAGCTCTGTGAGCTCCCTGCCTCCGTGGTGAAATAAAACTCAGCGAAGCTGATAGGGCATTTCAACGCCGAAGGCTTTCTTTTCATCCGAATTTCGCCAAATAAGTTTTAGTTATAACTTAGTACAACCTATCGCACCAATGAAAATTATCTTATTCCTTAATCTCTTTTTTATGTCGCTATCCAGTGCCGCACAACTACCACCCATTGATCCTGGAGTTTACCACTGGAAAGATCTTCCTGTGAAGCCAGGTGAAGGACGAGAGACGAGACGTATCTTCGAAGGTACATCAGGTCAATTTGACTATCTCGAAATACATGCGACGACACAACAACCAGGAGCAAAACCAGGCCAGGCGCATGCGAACAAAGACATCGAAGAGTTGTTACTCGTAAAAGAAGGAAAGCTGAGGATGACTATTGGTGACCGGAAAGTTGAACTTGGAGCAGGAAGTGCTATTATTATAATGCCTCAAGACATGCAGCAACTTGAAAACATCGGTGACGTTCCTCTCACCTATTATGTATTCATGTATCGGTTCAAAAAGCCAATGGATATTGAACGGGGAAAATCTGCAGGCGGATCTTTGATGTTAAATGTCGATACTCTGAAATTCAAGCCAAATGAAAGAGGCGGCGTAACCTCCTATTTTGAAAGGCCAACAGCGCAGTGTGAAAATTT
>JANYDR010000674.1 GCA_025363495.1 Cyclobacteriaceae bacterium
CAATTTTAGCGTCTTAAGGGTGTAATTCGCAGGTGGAAAAAGCCTGATACTAAATGAAAAATCAGATCTTATTTTTTATTCTTCTAATATTCTCTGGCAATGGTTTTTCGCAATCCTTGGGAGATTGGGAGGACCTCTTCGACGGCAAAGATCTAAAAGGCTGGAAGCAGATAAATGGCAAGGCTAAATATGAAGTACAAAATGGAGAAATCGTAGGTACAACCGTTGCCAATGAACCTAATTCTTTTCTTATAACCGAACAAAATTATGGCAACTTCATTGTAGAGCTTGAATTCAAAGTTCCACAAGGAATGAATTCAGGTATCCAGTTCCGCAGCGAAAGCAAGATCGACTATCTCAACGGACGGGTGCATGGATATCAGTTTGAAATTGATCCTTCTCCACGTGCCTGGACCGGTGGTATTTATGACGAAGCCAGAAGAGAGTGGCTTTATACCTTGGAATATAATACTGAAGCAAAAAAGGCGTTCAAACAGGATGAATGGAATAAAGTTCGCATAGAGTGCATCGGTAATAGCCTGCGGATTTTTATAAATGGTGTCGCAGCGGGTAACGTGGTGGATGATTTGACTACCAGTGGTTTTTTGGCATTACAAGTTCATGCAATACAGAAACCTGAAGAAGCCGGCAAACAAATTCGCTGGCGCAACATTCACATTCAGACAAAAAATCTGAAACCAAGTCCATTGGACAACTTGTTTGTTATGAGCTTTGTACCCAACACACTTTCCACTCAGGAACAAAAGAATGGACTGATGTTATTGTGGGATGGAAAAACTTCGAATGGCTGGCGGGGAGCGTATAAAGATAAGTTTCCTGAAAAGGGATGGGAGATAAAAGACGGTACAATAAGCGTTGTAAAATCAGCAGGAGCGGAGTCACAAAACGGAGGAGACATTATTACAACGAATGAATACGGTGCTATTGATCTTCAATTTGAATTCAAACTATCAGAAGGTGCCAATAGTGGCCTTAAATATTTTGTAACCGAAAGTGAGGGTAATAAAGGTTCGGCTATTGGACTGGAGTACCAAATCCTGGATGACGAAAAACATCCTGATGCCAAGCAAGGTGTTGTAGGCAATCGCACGCTCGCGTCTCTTTATGATCTGATCCCTTCCATAAAAGTGAAACGTGGTTTGCATAAAATTGGTGAATGGAATAATGGCCGGATAATTGTTTATCCTGATAACCGGATTGAACATTGGCTTAACGGTTATAAGGTGGTGGAATACCAACGAGGAACACCTACTTATTTGGCGTTAGTAGCCCGTAGCAAATATGCTCAATGGGAAAACTTTGGCATGGCCGCCAAAGGGCATATTCTATTACAAGATCATGGTGACAATGTATCTTTCAGAAGTATAAAAGTAAAAGAGCTTAAATAAACGATAACCTAATACCGCCTGCATATGAAAAAATCAAGAAGAGACTTTATAAAAAAATCGGCCATGGCTACCGCCGCGACGTACCTGGGAGCAATGGCGTTCAATCCAAAAAGCTATGCTAATATAGTAGGAGCAAATGACCGTGTAAGGGTAGGTGTTGTTGGATTTTCTGATCGCTTTCGTTCATCCTTGCTCCCGGCATTCCTGAATCATTATAAGGAATTGAACTTTGACATGGTCGCAGTATCGGATATCTGGAAAAGAAGAAGAGAAGAAGGCCAGGCCATGCTCAAAGAAAAGTTTGGTCATGATATAACAACGTACGTGAACAATGATGCGTTGTACAGTTCTAAAGACATTGATGCGGTCATCATTAGCACAGCAGATTTTCAGCATGCACTTCACACCGTTGAGGCTGTAAGGGCCGGTCGTGATACCTATACCGAAAAACCATTTGCGGAAACAATGGACGATGCGAAGGCTGCATTGAAAGCGGTTCGTGAATCGAAAAAAATTGTACAAATTGGCTCACAGCGAAGAAGCGGAAGAAACTATTATGCTGCTGCCGACTTTATAAAGAGTGGGAAGTTCGGACCTATTACCATGGTTGAACTCTCCTGGAATGTAAATCAACCTGGCCGGTGGAGAAGGGCTTCGCTTGTTCAGGAAATAAAAGAACAAGATACTGATTGGACACGGTTCCTTATGAATCGCCCGGCTGAAGCCTGGAATCCGCGAAAGTATCTTGAATTCAGATTATTCTGGCCGTATTCTTCTGGTTTACCCGGACAATGGATGTCGCATCAGATTGACACTGTGCATTGGTTCAGTGGACTTAAGAATCCACGCAGTGCTGTTGCTAATGGCGGAATTTATGTATGGAAAGATGGTCGTAAAAACTGGGATACTCTTACTACTGTTTTTGATTATGGACCAGCCAACGATCCAACGACTGGATTTCAGGTTACATTCTCATCACGTATGCACAATGGAGATGAAAATCCAGCCGAGATATATTACTCAAACGGTGGTGAGATGAACCTCAACACAAATAAAGTATCGCCCGTCGGTGGTTTACAAGAACGTTTCGCTAAGCCAATGAATATGAGTGCTAATCTTTTGCCTCTGTCTGATCTGAATTTAGTTGCTGAGAAGGTCATTGCTTCAGCAAATACAGGTAATGATCCCCTCACGTCAGGACACATGCGTAACTGGATGGAGTGTGTACGCTCAAGAAAAGAACCAAACGCACCGGTCGAGGCAGGTTACTCGCATGCAATTGCCTGTATTATGGCTAACGCCGCTATTCAAACTGGAATGAAATCAATATTTGATGAGGCAACACAAGAGGTAATGGTGGGGGGAAAAGTCTTTAAATACTGATTTGAATGAATGGATTTAATAATGTCTCAAAGCCAGGGATTATATTGTCCCTGATTTTATTGATAGTGGGGTCTGTCAACGCGCAAAAGAAAGCTGTGAATTTTGTCGAGGATGAAAAGAATAGGAAAGAAGATGTCATGATCGACGGAAAGTTGTTTACGTCGTACATCTATCCTGATGATCTGGACAAGCCTGTATTATATCCAATCTATACAGCAAAGGGTAGTGTTATTACCCGTGGTTTTCCTCGAAATCCGCGCCCGGGTGAACGAGTTGATCATCCACATCATGTTGGATTATGGTTTAACTATGGTGATGTTAATGGTCTTGATTTCTGGAACAATTCGTATGCAACACCAGCTGATAAGAAAGATCAGTTTGGAAGCATCCGCCATCAGAAAGTTGTGAAAGCTGAAGGCGGAAAAGATAAGGGTACGCTCGTTGTGCTTTCTAATTGGGTGGATTCTAAAAATAATATTCTGCTGGTAGAGGAAACAACATTTGTTTTTAGCGGGGTAGATAATCTTCGCACCATTGACCGGTCAACGAAGCTAACTGCTCAGAAGGTAAAAGTTGTATTTAAAGATAACAAGGAGGGTATGATGGGCTTGCGTCTTGATCGCGCCTTTGAAGAACCTTCAACGAAACCCGAAGTGTTTACCGATGCCAATGGAAATCCTACCACTGTGGCCGCTATGAACAATGAGGGAGTCAACGGTGTTTATAGGAATAGCAATGGATTTGACAAGGGAGAGGTTTGGGGTAAGCGTGCTAACTGGGTTTCTCTTTCTGCAAAAAAGGGTGATGAGCCTATAACAGTTGCCATGATAGATAATAAGAAGAACGTTGGCTATCCCGCTCATTGGCATGCGCGTACGTATGGTTTGTTTGCGGTTAACAATCTTGGCTCTAAAGTTTATGTACCTACTGATGAAGAATCTATCTATACCCTTAACGCCGGTGAGTCCATGGTCTTGAAGTATAGGATATTATTAAATACCGGAAGTTTCCTCAATGATGAATCTATGAACAAGCAGTTCGCTGATTTTAATAAGTAATATTTTTTTGTAAACCAGGTCTATGGAACGTACGACGGCTAAATCAAAATTTTTGGAAGACGATTTTCTTCTGCAAACCGAGTCGGCAGAATTGCTCTATCATAACCATGCAGCAAAGCTTCCTATTGTTGACTATCATAATCACTTGTCACCAAAGGATGTAGTGGAGAACAGGCAATTCAAGAACCTCACTGAAGCCTGGCTGGAGGGTGATCATTATAAGTGGCGTGCCATGAGAAGCAACGGGGTAGAAGAAAAATTCTGTACCGGCAATGCAAGCC
>JANYDR010000679.1 GCA_025363495.1 Cyclobacteriaceae bacterium
TTGCTGTTAGCCATAAATTCTTCAAACGTCGTCCTTTTTTTTACTTTTCTCTTTGCCTTTGTCGTTGCCATAAGATGTTTTTGTTTGTGAATGTTAAGCTAATTTAATCAAAAAATTCGCTTACGCTTAGCCAGCAGCATTTTATAAGATTTGTTTCTCTTAAAAGGTTCCCAATCATTTTCGCTCAAAGCTCCCCAGATTTCAAAATTTTGAGCAATTTCATTCAGGTATTTTAGAATTGCAATCGAATAAAATCTTGTACGTGATGGAGTGCTTCCTTGTATAATAATCAGAGCGCCAGGATATCTATCAACAAAAAAATTCACAGCTAATGCAACAGTCACCAATATTTTTTCGGAATCTTTATTGTCACTTACGATAAAATCATTAATGATACCTTTTTCAATATCATAATCTCCAAAGCCAAGATTATATTGATCATTCTGGCCAATTATTTTATCAAATCAAATGATTTTTCTGATTCTTCCTCTTGGCCCCTCACTTACAAACTCAAATGTGGAAAGATCATCCTTGATTTCAAGATTGTATCTATCTAAAGTCATTTCAAAATATTGCTTATTCGAGTGTTAATCAAAACAACATCAATTCACTCATTCTTCACCCTTTTCATTTTAATTACCTTCCTTTATACATCTTCCCCGGCATCGATATCACCGCATTCTTAAACTCCAGTGCTAATAGAATCGAAGCCAGCATTCCCTGGCCCATCCCCGTTTTTGCACTTAGTTCATCAATCATTACAGGAGTTTTCTTCTCCAATAAAACATTTAGCACAATTTGTTCTTCAGGTTCCAGTGAAGACAACTCAAGGCTTAATTGATTATTAGCTTTTTCATTCCCTACACTCCAGTCCATGATGTATTCAATATCTTTTACAGACATGAATAAACTGGCCTTGTTGATCTTGATGAGTTTGTTACATCCTTCGGAATAAATATCACCCAGCTTTCCGGGTATGGCAAAGACATCTTTGTTATAACTGTTGGCGATTTCAGCTGTGATCAGTGCGCCGCCCTTGACTGCTGCTTCTACGACAATCAACGCATCGCACAAGCCTGCTATGATCCTGTTACGAGCCGGAAAATTATGTGCATCAGGTTTTGTGCCAAATGGATTTTCAGTAATGAGTCCTCCCTGGTTAACCATTTTCCTGGCTATGTCTTTATGAGCTGCCGGATAAATGATATCAATACCACTTCCCAAAACACCAACGGTGGGTAATCCATGCTTCAGTGCTTGTTTATGTGCATGTATGTCAATTCCGTAAGCAAGTCCGCTGATGATTAATGGCTGATGTGGTACCAATGTTTCGATAATAATATCTACTTGCTCTTTTCCATAGTCGGTCGCTTGTCGTGTGCCAACAATTGCTATAGTCCTGGCCTGATTCAGATTGATGTTGCCTTTTACATACAGAAGGGAAGGAGCATCGTCAATAGATTTAAGACGGGCGGGATAAGCTTTGTCGGTGAAGAAGAGTATTTGCGTGTCCTCGCGTTCAGCTTTCCTGAATTCTTTTTCAGCAAAGTCACGCGTTTTACCTTCATGAATTGAGTTGACGGTGACGTCCCCAATTCCTGGTATTTTCAACAGCCTTCCTTTGGATTGCTTAAATACTTGTTCGGCAGAGCCACAATAGCTTACCAACTGTTTTATTAAGAAGTCGCCCACGCCTGGCACGAAATGCAGGGCCATGAGGGAAATGCGTTCCTGATTCATCTCCGTAAATCAAGGATGCATTATGATTCAGCGCAATCAGGAATACCAGACCATTTTGTTGAGAATTCAGAAATTGACAGTTGACAAAGTGATCAATTGACAATAACGCTCCACATGACAAGACTTTGTCAACTGTTTTTTGTCAATTGTCAATTTTAAGATATTGAATTTAATGACCCGAGCGGGCTCGAACTACAATAAAGTCCTATTGCAGCTTCTCCTTCACTTCCGTGAGGAACTTGCGGATCTTACGGAGAGAGTCGATCAACTCCATTTTGTCTTTAACAGCAACAGAGTCTTGTTTTAACATCTCCTTGGCGCCATTAAGGGTGAATCCCTTTTCTTTTACCAGGTGATAAATCAAATGAATCTGATCGATGTCTTCTTTGGTGAATTGGCGATTGCCTTTGCGGTTTTTCTTGGGCTGAAGAATATCAAATTCTGTTTCCCAAAAACGGATTAATGACGGAGCTACATTAAACTGTTCGGCTACTTCACCGATCGAGTAATATAACTTTTCTATTTCTTTTTCTCTGTAGGCCATGGGGGCAATTAGCCGTGATATTTTACAAGCAACTCATGCAAAGTAGCAATTCTTTTAAACACCAAGCAATGAAGTGAAATTTATTTCATCTACAAGATGTCAACATTAGTTTGTGGATTTCCTGATCCAGCCATCGTCTCCAATAGTAACAGTAGATTCCGGAAAGTCCCCTTTTGTAAGCTGTTGTATTCTTTGAAGTACCCTTTTTTCGGTATCTATCTTCACTTTTTGACGCTCACTTTGGTCGGTCGAGGTGATGTGCGCCTTAAAAAATTCACCTTTTGGATTGGTGTAGACTTTAACAATAGGGGCTAATCCATTGACGCCTGTAATATTCATACCATAGGTGCAAAAGTTGCCCATGCTATAAGCGATAAAGCGATTTTTATAAACTTCTACACCTCTTGTGTGATGTGGACCGTGTCCTAATACAATATCAGCACCTGCATCAATTACCTGATGGGCAAACTGATACACATTTCCACGATTCTCGCCATAAAACATCTCTGTTGCTCTCGGTACATGCTGATATTGAGGTCCTTCTGCACCTCCGTGGAATGAAACGATAACAATATCAGTCAGCGAATCGAGATGAGCGACAAGTTTCTTAGCATTAAAAATCTCATTGAGCGGTACGCAATTGCCGTTGGGTGCGAAAGCTATAAATCCGTACTTAACTCCGTTCTTTTCAAAGATAGTATAGGGCTTTTGCAACTGACCGGCGTATTCAATGCCCGCCTCATCTAACGTACTCATGCTGCTCTTCCTGCCAAGATCACCAAAATCGCCTGCATGATTATTCGCAATGCTCATAACATCAAAACCAGCTTTGGATAAGTTCTGCACATACTTCACCGGGGTTCGAAAAACGTAACACACTTTAGGATCGCGGCACGTTTTTGCAATGCCGCCTTCATTTAGCAGTACTCCTTCAAGATTACCAAAGGTTACATCGGCATTATTGAGGATTGATTGTACATCCGACATCAATCCAGCGCCATTATCAGGGGGCAACATACCGGTTCCATAATTGCTTCCCATCATGATATCGCCAACGCCGACAAGCGTGACTGTATCTCTTGGTGATTGGCCATAGGAGATAAAAAGCGACAGACTTAGGATGATTGAGGTAAGAATGAATCTAAAAAACTTCATGGAGCAAGTTGAATAAGCTGCAAAGAAATCAAAAAGTATCGAGATAAATAATACGGGGATTCTAATGGCGACTTCGTCGTAAGTGCTTTCACCGCGAAGGCGCAAAGACGCTAAAGCACGCAAAGTAATTTTCGCATTTATTACCTCCGCGGTGCTTTGCGCCTTAGCGTCTTCGCGGTGAACACCCGTGTGACGAAGTCACACACTTCTTTCTCGTTTTTCTGATTAAATTTGCCGTTTGAACGCAAAATAAAGATGGATTCGGCAACGATACGACGCAAGTTTTTAGGATTTTTTGAAAGCAAAGGACACCAGATTGTACCCTCCGCACCGCTCGTGCTTAAAAATGATCCAAGCCTGCTCTTTACCAACTCAGGCATGGTGCAGTTTAAGGATTATTTCCTCGGCAACAGTGTTTCAAAATACAAGCGTATCGCTGATACTCAGAAATGTTTGCGCGTAAGTGGTAAGCATAATGATCTTGAAGATGTGGGACTGGACACCTATCACCACACGATGTTCGAGATGCTGGGAAACTGGTCATTTGGGGACTACTTTAAAAAAGAAGCAATTGAATGGGCATGGGAATTACTGACGGAAGTTTATAAGCTTCCTAAAGACAAGCTTTACGTAACAGTTTTTGGAGGTGATAAGGGTGATAATCTTCCCGTGGATGAAGAAGCTCAGGACCTTTGGAGAAGATTTGTTCTGGAAGATCATATCCTTCACGGGAATAAGAAAGATAACTTCTGGGAGATGGGAGAGGCTGGGCCTTGCGGACCATGTTCAGAAATTCATATCGATTTACGATCGGACGATGAGATAAAGAAAAAGCTAGGAAGAGAACTAGTGAATAATGATCATCCGCAAGTAGTGGAGATATGGAACCTGGTCTTTATACAGTTTAACCGATTGGCTTCTGGCGTGTTGGAACCGCTACCCGATAAGCATGTTGATACCGGGATGGGTTTCGAGAGATTGTGTATGGCCATTCAAGGCAAGACTTCCAATTATGATACCGATGTATTCAGGCCGCTGATGGATTTCATTGCGCTTCATGCGAATGTGAAGTACGGAACTGATACTAAGACAGATATTGCTATCCGTGTAATGGCAGATCACATCCGTGCTGTGTCTTTTGCTATTGCTGACGGGCAACTTCCTTCGAATACTGGAGCGGGTTATGTTATCAGAAGGATTCTAAGAAGGGCTGTGAGATATGGATTCTCATATTTGAATTTTAAAGAACCGTTTATTTATAGGCTGGTGTCATTGTTGGCATTGCAGTTGAGAGATGTTTTTCCTGAGTTGCATAAACAATTGGATTATGTGACCAATGTAGTTCATGAAGAGGAAAAGTCGTTCCTGAGAACGCTTGAGAAGGGAATCAGACGGCTAGATGACTTTATTACAGAACAGTATGAAGAATTTCTACATGAAGTGATCACTCCTAATGTTTTGAAAGAAATAAACCAGAGTGGGACTGGAAAGGCTGAACCTTTGAATATTACCCTTCCTGGGAAAATAGCATTTGAGTTATACGATACGTTTGGATTTCCCTTTGATCTGACATCATTGATTGCACGCGAGAAGGGAATAGACGTTGATGAAAAAGGATTCGCGGCGGAGATGGAAAAGCAAAAATCCCGTTCGAAAGCTGCTGCTGTTAAAGAAACCGGCGACTGGATTCTTGTCGGAGATGACGGCAAGTCTGAATTCATCGGTTATGACCATCTCACAGCAACTTCCAGGATCTTAAAATTCCGAAAGGTCAAGCAGAAGAATAAAGAGATGTTTCAGTTGGTGCTGGATAAAACTCCTTTTTATGCCGAAAGCGGCGGGCAGGTTGGCGATACTGGGTTTATTGAATCGGCAAATGAAAAAATCTGGGTAATCGATACAAAAAAGGAAAATGACTTGATCATTCATTGGACCGAAACACTTCCTGATAAACTTGAAGGCGAGTTCTTTGCTTCCGTAAATGAAAGCAAGCGCAGACTTTCAATGAACAATCACTCTGCTACTCACTTACTTCACGCCGCGCTTCGCCATGTCCTAGGCAAGCATGTTGAACAAAAAGGTTCTTTGGTTAATGAAAAGATCCTGCGCTTTGACTTTTCTCATTTTGCGCCAATGACTGATGAGGAAATCGCTAAGGTAGAAACCATCGTTAACGAGAAGGTCCGCGAAAACATTCCTTTGGACGAAAAACGCAACGTACCGATTGAAAAGGCAAAAGCACTTGGAGCAATGGCTCTCTTCGGTGAGAAATATGGTGAATTTGTCCGCGTCATAACATTTGATCCTAAATTTTCGGTCGAGCTTTGTGGTGGAACTCACATTAAGGCAACTGGCAGTATTGGAATGTTTAAAATCGTATCAGAAAGTTCAGTCGCAGCAGGCGTACGACGCATTGAAGCCGTCACCGCCGAAGGTGCTGAGGATTTTGTCAATGGTTCGTTGGCGGTACTTGATGAATTGAAAACGTTGATGAAGAATCCCAAAGATCCTTCTGCGTTTTTGCAAGGATTGCTTGAAGAAAAGCACAGCCTCGAAAAGAAGCTCGAAGTATTCAATCAACAACTTGCCAATCAAATCAAGGAAGACCTTGTTCGTAAAGCCATAAAGTCAAACGGGCATACTTTGATTCTTGAAAAACTATCCGTTCCCAGTGCAGATGCTTTAAAGAACATTGCTTATGGACTGCGTAACCAGTTTGATGATTTGTTAATGGTCCTTGCTGCTGATATTGACAGCAAGCCGCAGGTGGCAGTTATGATCGGGGAGAAGCTTGAGGCTACTAAGAAGTTTCACGCTGGAAATATGGTGAAAGAATTGGCGAAAGAGATTGATGGTGGTGGAGGCGGTCAGCCGTTCTTTGCCACGGCGGGAGGGAAGAAACTTGAAGGATTAGATGCTGTATTGGTAAGGGCAAAAGAATTAATTGGTTAATGTGTGCTTCGCGCCTTTGCGGCAAACTTTTTCACCGCAGAGGCGCGAAGGCGCAGAGTCTGATATTTCGTTGCTTTATGGAACTAAGTTTGAATAAAAATTTAGAAAGTTTATAATTCTTATTAAGATAGAAGGTGTCAGACGCCTTGTGCAAATGGACAAATCAACTCGCGATAAATACACCCTCGTCATCGGCCTCGAAGTCCATGCTCAACTTCTCACCAAAAGCAAAATCTATAATTCGGATTCAGCGGAATATGGCGGTGCACCAAACACTAACGTAAGCGTCATCACGTTGGCTCATCCGGGTACACTTCCAAAATTGAATAAGCGTGTGGTCGAGTATGCTACGAAAATGGGCCTGGCATGCCATTCTTCGCTATCCAGGAAGCAGATCTTTGACCGCAAGAACTACTTTTACCCTGATCTTCCCAAGGGTTATCAGATCACTCAGGACCGTACTCCAATCTGCGTTGGGGGATATATTACTATCAATGTGAAAGACACTGTTAGAAACATTAATCTTAACCGCATTCACATCGAAGAAGATGCCGGCAAGTCAATTCATCTGGCAAACGAAACAGATACACTTGTTGATTTCAATCGTTCCGGTGTGCCATTAATTGAAATTGTTACCAATCCTGAAATTAGAAGCTCCGATGAGGCGTATGCATTATTAACTGAAATACGGAAGCTTGTTCGCTACCTTGAAATATGTGACGGCAATATGGAAGAGGGTTCTCTTCGTTGTGACGCGAATGTCTCTATGATGCTGAATGATGCGAAGGAGTTTGGTAAGAAGGTGGAGGTAAAGAATATGAACTCTGTCCGCAACGTTCAGCGTGCCATAGATCATGAAGTGGAGCGACAAATAATATTACTCGAAAAAGGAGAAGTTGTCGTTTCAGAAACACGAACTTTTGATGCGAACACAGGAAAGACTCATGGCATGCGCACCAAGGAAGAGTTAAATGATTATCGCTATTTCCCTGATCCTGACTTGAGTCCACTGGAGATATCAGAGAAGTGGCTCGAGGAAATAAAATCATCGATGCCCCCATTGCCATGGGAATTGCATGAGAAATTTGTAACACAATACCGGTTATCGGATTATGACGCTCAGGTATTAACGGATACGAAAGAAATTGCCCTTTATTTTGAAGAAGTTTGTAAGCACACAACCAATTTCAAAGCCGCTTGCAATTGGATGATGGGGCCTGTGAAGTCTTATTTGAATGAGAAAGGTATCGAGGTCAACGAATTCCCCTTATCATCACAAAAATTGGCAGACTTAATAGCGTTGATTGACGAGGGGAAGGTTAATTTTGCCGTTGCGTCACAGAAAATATTTCCAGTCTTTTTAGCATCAACAGGAAAGTCACCATTGGCCATTGCACAGGAAATGAATTTGATCCAGG
>JANYDR010000080.1 GCA_025363495.1 Cyclobacteriaceae bacterium
AATGAAGTCGAGCGGCTTAAAGGACTTTTAGAAATCCCCGCTATGGCGCGGTGTTTGCAGCGCGTGCCGGTGCGAACCTGTTCGATGTTGACAAACATTAGTTTACTAAAAGAGAACACATCATAATTTTTCTGGCCATTCGGAATGGGTGGCGCGCCAATCAAACGTTTCAACAAATCATCTTGTCATCCGCAAATGATTTGTCCGTCATGCTTGGGTCAAATATGTGAGAGTGGCCTGAGGCGACTTCGCAATTCCTAACGAAACCAAACGAACCCGAACAACTTTGTTCAACTTTGAATGAAAGCAAACGAATCTTCACAAAACCTCACGAAAATGTGCGGGTAGTCCGGATACGGACCATGAAACGTTCAAAATGCTAGGATAGTGAGGCTTTGTTCTGAGTTCTGGGTTCTAGGTTGCCTAAGACTTACCCTATGGCCAAGAACTAGCAACCCAGAACCCAGCACTTAGAACCAATTAGTGACCTTTCTCCTCGTCATTCATTACTTCCGCCTCACTTTATACCCATTTCTCCTCACTTTTCGCCTGTTTCTCCTCATTATTGGTATGTTTCTCCTCATGCACTCCTCATTTTGAGCGGTTTTCGTCTCATTATCCTATGTTTTCTTCTCACAGTGTAGTCACTTCTCCCCTGTGTCTCCTCATGTTCCTATCATCCTCTCCTCACGTTGTTCTCAATCAGGTATCACTTTTTCCTCACGTTCACCTGATGTTGGTATCTCTATCTCCTCACGCTGCTCTCAAGTTCGGTCACGTTCCAGTCACCTTCGGTCGCGCTTAGTCAAGTTCCGGTCACGTTGAGTCATGCTCGCCTCAATAGCAGATCTAGATCCTCGTGTTTTTAAAAATAATCAGGTTTTCCTTTGGTCGATTTTAAAATAATCCCGTAAATTTTCATTATCAACAGTCGACAGACTGATGACCCTGCTAGCTACACAATTTCAAAAAATTAATTTTCGAAGTGATTATGGGAAATGACGAAAATAAAAAGGAACCCCGCCCGCGGGTGTACACCCTGAAACAGCTCGCAGAACTTTACAACACATCGGTGTGGATCATGCGGACATGGATCAAAAAAATAGAACCAGCGCCGTTTATGGCGCGCGCTTGTAGCGCGTGCCGGTGAGAACTACTAAATACACCAATATCCGGACCCTTCTAAACAACCTAACATTCATCACACAAACTCAATATCAAGATAACCTTTCTTACTGCTATAGTAATTTCTCGCTGAACTGTAAAGATATGCTCTGGTTCTTCAACTATACCTTCTGCGACAGGATTATGGTGAATATAATCCATCTTTTGTTTCGTGAATTTTGGCTTGGTTAATAATATTGGATGATTGCCGTCCTGCCATACTTTATAATTCTTTTACAGCTGTCCTGGCATTATCCAGATATCGTTCAATCGCATTGAGGGGAAGATACCATATTAGGTTCCTCGCGGTTATCCGTGGAATCACATTAAGGCACTTTCAAGCTTATTTTATAAAGCGGTGAATTGCTTTATCAGCGTTATCCTGAAACGAAGTATTTTTCAAATCAGTAAAAAAAGTGCTCTGGTCAACCATGTCACCTGACAACTTACCCTCTTTGCTTGCATAAAAAACACCAGTTTTATATCGATCATCTGAAATGCCATCTACAAAGCGTTTTGCACCTACTTCCAGCTTATGCACCATTCCTCCTATCAATGGGAATACGATAGGCATCATAAAATACTTCAACATAAATGCCATTGCCAGAGGGAGATTGTTTGGTGCCAGAGTTCCTTTTGTGTTCCCGGGACTCACAACAACAAATTTGAGGTCTGGATATTTTCTTGCCATTGACAACATCCACATGGTTGCTGCATATTTAACGTATCCGTATGCCTGGACTGCATCGAATTTATTACCAAAATAAGATCCATCAAGAACAGCAGCGAACTCATCTACAGTAGAAGTCTTCATTGCAACAGGTTTCATTCCGAGCGACTTTACTCCTGGTACAGCTTCCGCACTGGGATATAATACTGCTTTTTTTAATTTATCATGTTTCATTAATTCATCCACCAGGATCACATGACCTAAAATATTCGTGGCAGCTAGGTCATTCATACCGGAAGGGGTAATTTTCCCGGCCGTTTTGCCAACCATTCCGCCTGCATTTAAAATTACTGCATCAACAGGTTCCTTTATTTTTTCAACTGCTTTTCTTACGGAATCTGCATCAGCAACATCCCCGATAATAATTTCAAAGATCTTTTTTCCCGTCTCCGCTTCAAGCTCTTTTTTTGCTGCCTCGGCTTTCGCCTGATTTCTGCAGAAAAGAATTACCTTTTTTGTTTCTTTTTTCAATGCTAACTGTCGTGCAGTTTCTTTTCCGAGCCCAATATTAGCACCGGTGATTAATATGCTTTCGTTCATGTTTTTCATTTTTTAGTTGAAGTACCTATATGTTTTATGGGTTTTTGGCTGCCTTGGCATAAACCACTTCTATCCCTCCGTCCATAATCAATGCCATCATTTGTACCGACCGTTACAAATGTAACAATTAAACCAAATCAAACAAAAAAATAGCACAAACGTTGAGCAATCGTTCAGCGTCTTTTTGATTCGTGTTTCACGAACTGATAACCATTCGTTCCTGGAAGATTTACGAGATAAGCTGAAAGGACATCAAACTGAATATTCCGGAATGGTCTGTCCTAGCATTCCGCTAATTGCCAGTACTAGCAATTCCGCCAATTGTCTGTACTAGATATTCCGGCAATCGTCTGTACCAGGT
>JANYDR010000090.1 GCA_025363495.1 Cyclobacteriaceae bacterium
GGTGTCGCTTGTCCATTTGCGGGTGTTCATGAAGTTGGCAATGGCACGTTCCATATCTTTGAACACAGATCGATCAGTTGACTGGATCTGGTCAGCATTAACGGTAACCTTACAGTTCAATTCCTGACAGAAGGCTCCTGCCGTCATTAAACAAAAGAGACATGTTACGAGTAACTTATTCATGCTGAAGGGACAGGATTGCGTCAACAATATCGGCGGCGACTTCCTTTTTGTTTTTTAATGCAAATTCTTTAGAGCCATTTTTGCGGCTGATGATCTCTATCTTATTGGTGTCGTATCCGAAACCAGCGCCTTTTGTATTGAGTGAATTTAAAACAATAAGATCCAAGTTTTTTGCAACGAGTTTTTTCTCTGCGTTACTTTTTTCATTTTCCGTCTCAAGGGCAAAACCAACTATAATCTGACCGTTCTTTTTCTTTTTGCCCAGGCTTGCAGCGATGTCGTGCGTCTTTGTCAGTTCAAGAATAAGGTTGCCTTCTGTCTTCTTTATTTTTTGATCTGCAACGGTAATCGGTTTGTAGTCCGCTACTGCTGCGGATAGCACTGTAATATCTGCTGTCGTGAATAGTTGTTCGCATTGATTAAACATTTCTTCAGCGGAAGTCACAGCATGAACAGTGATACCATTCTGAGTTGTATGCTGAAGGGTAGGGCCGGCCACCAGATCAACATGTGCTCCTTGTAATGCCAGCGCCTCTGCAATTGCGAATCCCATTTTTCCACTGGAATGATTTCCGATAAAACGAACAGGATCGATTGCTTCGTATGTGGGTCCTGCGGTTACAAGGGCTCTTTTACCGGATAATTTTTTTGAGGAAAAGAAATTATCCAACTGCAAAACTATTTCTTCGGGTTCCGCCATGCGGCCATTTCCAATCAGCCCGGAAGCTAACTCGCCAAAACCAGGAGCAATAAAATGGTTGCCGAAGCTTATGAGGCTTGAAATATTTTGTTTCGTCGCAGGATGCTCAAGCATGTCCAGGTCCATCGCTGGTGCGAAAAATACAGGGCACCGGGCAGAGAGATAGGTTGCCGTCAACAGATTATCACAAAGTCCACCTGCTATCTTAGCTATTGTGTTTGCACTTGCTGGTGCAATGATCATGGCATCAGCCCATGATCCGAGTTCTACGTGATTATTCCATTCGCCCGTTTCGCTTTTTTGGAAATGAACTAATACCGGATTTTTTGACAGAGTGGAAAGCGTGAGTGGTGTTATAAAATCCAATGCCGTCGGAGTCATAATAACTTTTACCTCGGCCTCCTGCCTGATTAGCAGTCGTACGAGATGGGCAGCTTTATAGGCAGCGATACTTCCGGAAACCCCTAACAAGATTTTCTTACCCCTTAGCATGATTGGTTGATCGTTGCAAGCTGAACCTTTCGGGTTATCCGTTAATCGTTATCTGAGGACTTCGAATAACGATTAACCGTTAACTATTCAGGCTTAACTTCATCCGAACGACGGCGGTACATTACCTTACCTTCCAGGAATTCTTCTAATCCAGTAGTGGTAGGCTTTGGCAGGCGTTCGTAAAATCTTGAGATTTCAATTTGCTCACGATTTTCAAATACTTCCTCTAGATTATCTACGGTCGTGGCGAATTCAGCCAGCTTGTTGTTAAGCTCCTCTTTGATATTGACTGCGATCTGACGGGCGCGTTTTGAAATAACAACAACAGATTCGTATACATTTCCGGTTTGAGCGGCAATCTTATCGATGTCACGCGTAATAATTGAAGGTTGATTGGCCATGGTACTATGAATTTTTAGTTGCTTTTAATTTTAGTTCTTTTAACCTGTTGATCTCCGCCAAACTATCGGAATACATTTTTTCTGCCTCCTTTAAGTATGGGCCGCCGGGGAAGTTGTCCACAAGTTCCTGATAGTATGCAACCACCAGTAAATAACGGTCTAATTGCAATGACTGAAAACTTTGTAATGAAAATTTATATTGTGATACGACTTTGAGGTAAGCAAGTTCTTCCAGGTATTTCGAATCGGGAAAACGTTTTTTAAAGTTATCAAAGGCAATGATGGCAGCCTTATACATTTTCATTTGCAAATACTGCTTCGCATTATCTCTTCCTTTTATTTCCAGTTTTGCCTGGCTCGTAATGATCACTTCATTAGCCTTATCCCTGAACTTACTGTCAGGAAATTGATTTAAAAACGTCTGCATGGCATCCATTGCTTCTATAGAAGTCTTTTGATCAAGATTGGAAGCAGGAGAAGCGGTATAGAGCGAGTAAGCATACATAAAGTACGCTTCCTGAGCCAATGAACTTCGGCCATACGTTTCATAAAATGCCTTGAACTGGTTTGATGCCAGCAAATAAGTCCTTTCGTAATACTGGCAATACGCCAGGTAGAATTCTACTTTTTCTCCTTCCGGGAGACCCCTCACTACAGGTAAGATCTCTTCGAAAAGCAAGGCAGTGTGGTAGTAATCCTTTTTCTGGTAATAATTCAAACCAGCGTCATACTTGATACGCCAGTCCTCACTCCGTTGAATTTTACGGAATTTAGTGCAGGAGCCTAACAGCAGCAGCAAGCAGAGGGTAAACCAAACGTTTTTTGACAGACTTCTGATCATAAAAGAAGGCCGCAAATATACACTTCAGCCCTGCATAAGTGAAATTTAAATCAAAACGATCTTTTTAAGAGATTATTTCCTTACTACCAGTTTGCGGGTCAGAACGCCGACATTGTCCAGATAAACCGTGTAAAAATAGACTCCAGAGGTGAATTCGTCAGCCTGAATTTTCACCTTACTTTCAAAAACTGGCAATTCGTAGTGACCTACTGGGCTGCCTAAAATATTATGGATCACGACCTTTGCTTTAATCAGTTCATTGTGAATTCGATAGTCTATAGTGGCCTGATCAATAACGGGATTGGGATAGACATCATGGATTGTAATGTCCTTTGATTGAAAAACGAGGGATTTTATAGGTTTTTCATCCACGGAAAGGGAAAAAGCATGTTCTATGCTCATGGTTGGGTTTCCACGGGGGAAAACTTCAAACCGAAAAGAGTTTAGGGTAGTTACAAGCCCCGTTTCAACAGTGAAATAGAGATTGCTAATCGTTTCTCCTGCTTCAATCTTTTTTGAGAACTGATCGACACCTGGATCAAAACATTCATCGCCAAGGCAGAAAAAGCCTTTTTGGTTTGATCCAAGGTCTCCCTGGGCCTTCTTAATAATGAAAAACTGGGCTTTATCTGAGGCGTTTTTAATCCGAATTGGAATTCTGACGGTCTGTCCAAGGCCTGCCTGATAACTGTCCTGGCGATCAGTCCATTCCAAACTTTGCGCGGTCGCCGAAAGGCCGAAAGCGAAAGTTAACAGAAGGAATAAAAACAGTTTCATAATCAGCAACACGAAGTCAATTGAAAAGATACTGCAAAGCAGCGTCAACTCAAAGAAAATTCCTAAAAAAGAAGATTAAGGAAACAATAATGTTTGCTGATTTCCCGTTGCGGACGCTACGGACTTTTTTGAGTTACCTGTTTTCGGGTAGGCCGGTCGGAACCTCTCCACAAAAAACCTTTCAATACTGTGTCATCTTTCTTGAGCTCATGAGGTGGTGTAAAAGTAGCATCCGGCTTGATGTAAAAACTTATGTTGTGCACTTTGCCTTCTTTAAAGTTGATCTTCATATTGCTGCACACAATTCTATTCACGCCGGAGATGACATTAATTTTTTCTTTTTTCTTTTTTTCAACTTTTGTGCTGCCTGACCCGTGTACCCTTACACTGTCCATCACCTGAATTCTTACGCTATCTGCTTGTATGCTGTCGTTTCTCAGGCGGCTGCTTTTTCCAGGTTCTTTATCTTTTTCCTGAAGTGCATAGTAAAGGCTTTCTCCATTCCCCTCCACAAACACGTGATGTATGTCTTTACCCTGAAAATAGGCCGTCATTTTTCTTCCTTTTATCTGGTTAAAATTTTTCAATGTATCCTGAGAAGCAACAAATGAGTTTGATATAAGGTATATCCGACTGACTTTTTTATTTTTCAGAAGTATACTGATAGAGTCCGCTGTCATCTGATTCTCATTTGCCCAAAGAACGGGTTGCTTGTAAAAGTAAAGCGTGGAATCGCTGGACTTGTACACAAGTGAATCTGCCTTCCCCTGAAGATCGGATTTAAAAATCCTCACGTTGTGATAAGCTAGCAATCTTTTCTTTTTTGGATCTTCATTCTCAACTGACATTAGTGTGTCGGCAGAAATAAAGAGTGTATCATTCTCATCTGTAACACGAGCAGCGTAGGCATGACCATAAACTTTGGAAATGCCAGTTTTTCGATTGTAGAATCCATCGTCGCCATAGATATGCATATTTTCGGCCTTGGATGTCATGACAACATTTCCCTGTGCTTTGTAAAGTTTGCGAAGGTCATCAAGGTAAAGCCGGTTTCCTTTAAGTCGATAGGTTGGAGTTTCAAAGTCACCTTTCACCAGATCGGATTTTTTTTGCCTGGTATCGTAGTATCCATTTTCATAATAGGCAACTCCGCCTTCCTTGTCTTCAAGCTTTGTCAGGGCCCTGAAGTAAACAAACCTGGTTTTGGAACTATACTGTAATGTATCTGATGTCATCGTATAGTCTTTGTTTACACCAACGACATTTGTTTTAAACGAGGCAAGATTTGTGTTCAAATTGTAATAACCTTTTTTACTTGTCAATGTGTTGGTGCTATCGACGAGCTTGCCGTTGTTAAAATACCTGGCTTCGTTTTTTTGGCGGTCATAATCCAGGAAGTCAGTATATAAAGTGGCAGTCTCAAGTTTGGTGAAGATTACATTCTGGCGGAGATAAGCGATCTTTTTATTGCCATCATAGGTTAGACCGGAAGCAGTGCACGTTACGGAATCCCCTTCAACAATTCTTATCCGACCGAAGGCCTGAACGGTATTTTCTGCCCTGTTAAAAATAGCCGAGTCGCAGTAAATTGTGGTTTCATTCTGGACAAAGATGACGTCGCCAATTACCCAGTCATTTCGGACACCGTTTACAACAGAGCCCCTGAGTGTAGTAGCTTGCTTCATCTTCACTTTTCGCTGGCTAAAAGCACTCAACGAGCAAAGAATGGCTAAAAAAATGAGGGCGGCTATTTTCATTCTGAACCGCAAAGGTAGAAAAGACGAGGAGACCGTGGGACTTTTGATAATTTTGAGTAATGCTCCAGCACCTTAGAAATTTTATCTCTCAACATGATCTCGTCGACCCCCGCGACCGCATATTGCTGGCGGTGAGTGGCGGACTCGATTCTATGGTGATGCTGGACCTGTTTCGCGAAGCAGGATATCACATTGGTGTAGCCCATTGTAATTTCCATCTCAGATTTGAAGAGTCGGATGGAGACGAGGCTTTTGTTGCTCATTATTGCAAACGTTCAGGAATTGATTTTTTTACTCATGACTTTGACACCAAGAACTATGCCGAAGAGACGGGACTATCTATTCAAATGGCAGCCCGGGAGCTTCGCTATACCTGGTTTGAGAAATTAATTGAAAAAGAGAAATTTCATTGGATCGCTACAGCCCATCATTTGAATGATAATCTGGAAACCGTCTTATTCCGATGGATAAATGGGGCGAGCCTGGATCTGCTAACGGGAATTCCTTTGAAGAATGGTAAAGTGATTCGACCCTTACTTTTTGCGAAGCGCGACGAAATTCTGACCTATGCCATTGAAAAAAAAATTTCCTGGCGTGAGGACAACAGTAATGCGACAGACGATTACAAGCGGAACTTCGTCCGTCATCAGATTATTCCAAAGCTTAAGGAAGTCAACCCTTCTCTGGAGAATACTTTCAGTGACTCGCTTGAAAAAGTAAAGGGTGCATATGAATTGATGCAGCGGGGAATCGGGCAATTGAAAGATAGTGTGACGCGCATGGAAGGTGAACGATTTCTCATCGACAAGAACCTTCTGATGATGCTGCAGCATCCCGCTTATGTCTGTTATGAATGGCTGAGATCTTTTGGATTTGAATGGGACCGCTGCCTGCAACTGGTCACAGCTGTTCAAGGTCAGTCGGGTAAGCAATTTTTTTCTGCTACCCACCAAGCGGTAATTGACAGAGAATATATAATTGTTTCTCCGCGGCAGGAATGGACCGCGGAGATTCTTATTGAAGATGGTCAGGACAAGGCGATGCTGGGGCCATGGATATTAAAACTAAGGTCTGCTTCGGGAAAGAAGATCCAACCAGGTGTGGATTGTGGATCGTTCGATCATAGCAAAGTAAAATTTCCTGTGCTGTGGAGGAAGTGGAGAAGTGGAGATAGCTTCTTTCCGTTGGGGATGGGGCACCGCAAAAAGGTAAGCGATTTTCTCATCGATGAGAAGGTATCGTTGGATAAAAAGAATGACGTAACCGTGGTGGAATCGGGTGGTGAAGTAGTGTGGGTGGTAGGTCACCGGGTTGACGACCGTTTCAAAGTAACCGCCCAAACAAAATCGGTTTTGGAAATGCAGGTTAAGCATATTTAAATAAGCATCTCTTTTGGTTTCCTTTCCGGATTGATAACTTGCGCCCGCAAAAAAAGCTAACCCTTTTACTATATGAAAATAACTGTTGTTGGTGCCGGAAATGTTGGCGCTACATGTGCCGATGTGCTCGCTTACCGTGAAGTTGCGAATGAAATTGTGTTGGTTGATATCAAAGAAGGTCTTGCTGAAGGTAAGGCGCTTGACATCTGGCAGAAAGCCCCCATTGACCTGTATGACAGCCGTACGATTGGCTCTACTAACGATTACTCCAAGTCTGCAAAATCTGATGTAGTGGTAATTACGTCAGGACTTCCCCGTAAACCGGGAATGAGCCGCGATGATTTGATAGGCACGAATGCAGGTATTGTAAAAACTGTAACTGAAAACGTCGTCAAGCATTCACCCAACGCTATTATTATCGTAGTATCCAATCCGCTTGATGTAATGACATATCAGGCGCATTTGACTTCTAATTTTCCCCGTACCCGCGTGATTGGCATGGCGGGTATTCTGGATACAGCCCGGTACCGCGCGTTTTTGGCTGAGGCATTAAATATTTCTCCAAAAGATATTCAGGCAATGTTGCTTGGTGGACATGGTGATACAATGGTGCCACTGCCGCGTTATACAACAGTTGCAGGTATCCCTGTAACTGAATTGATTGACAAGGAGAAACTCAATATGATTATTGAGCGCACAAAAGTTGGTGGAGGAGAATTGGTGAAGCTTATGGGAACATCTGCTTGGTACGCTCCTGGTTCTGCTGCGGCCCAAATGGTTGAGGCGATTGTTAAAGACCAGAGAAGAATTCTTCCAGTATGTATGCAGCTTGACGGAGAGTATGGAATTAAGAATTGCTACCTCGGTGTTCCGGCCGTGCTGGGTAAGAATGGCGTGGAGCGCGTGCTCGAGCTTGATTTGAATACAGAGGAGAAGGCGTTACTGGAGACAAGTAGAAAACATGTGACCGAGGTGATGGAAGTACTTGAAAAGTTGGGGAAGTAGTACCTAATTTTGAATTAGAGGCTGTTGATATTTAGGTGGATCAAAATAATGAAGCCCTTACGTGAGTTGGGGCTTTTTCATTAGGTATCTTTTTTGGCCACGAAGGCACGAGGGACTCAAAGAAGACACAATCTAGTTAATGCCTTCTTTGTGGCCTCGTGTCCTAGTGGTAAATTTTTTGTGCGTGGTGTAAGAATCGCTAATTCTTATTTTGGTTGACCACGAAGTCATGAAGACTTTGAGAAGACAATCTAGTTGGTGTCGCTCTTAGAGTCCTCGTGTCTTTGTGGCAAAATTTTACGTGAGCATAAAGTGCGCGATCGCCAAATCCTGAATCGCATTCCCAACAGACTTAAAAACTGTAATCTGATCATCCGATGTTCTTCCTTTTTTAGAACCGGAAATGATTTCTCCCAATTCTGCATAGATGTGACTCTTCTTAATCAGTCTTTGTTGGATTGGAATAACAACATCGCCTGCTTCAGTAAGTGCAGCCTCGCGATGATCCACAACCAGCAACGATTCTTTAATTACATCGGATGGAATTTCCTGCATGGATGGCTTGTAAGAACCGACACCATTAATGTGTACTCCATTTTTTAATTGGTGGAATTCAAACAATGGTTGCGAGGAGGTTGTAGCCCCACAAATGATATCCGCTTCCCTTAGTTCATCGAATGATTCAGAGCGGACAATGTTCACACGAAATCGCTCTTTCATTCTTTTGCAAAAGGAACTTGTTTTTTTAGCATCTCTTCCGAAAACAATAACTTCTTTTATTGGCCTTACCGCAAGGACTCCTTCAAGTTGGGTTTCAGCCTGTGCTCCAGTACCAAAAATGGCAAGTACTTCAACGTTCTTTCTGGATAGCAGGTCTGTTGCAAGTCCCGAAGCGGCGCCGGTCCGCAAAGCCGTTAAGTAATCAGCTTCGAACATTGCCAACGGACTTCCCGTCGTTCCATCTATTACCATCATTTCGCCCTGTATAACAGATAGATTCTTAACTGCATTTTTTTCAAAGACAGAAACCATCTTTAATCCGAAGAGTCCAAACGCCGGAGAATAGGAGGGCATGAACAATGCTCGTCCTGACTGGTCTTCAGTATCGATTACGGTGCGAACAGGAACAATTGCTTTTCCTGAACTAAGCTGCACAAAAGCTTCCTTCATCAGTTCAATAGCCTGACGCATGGGAATTTTTTTCTGAATATCTTCTTTTGAGAATTGTTTCAAGACTTATCGCTTAATGCCTCTGTATAGAATTTCATTTTTCGAAATACCGAATCTAAAACACTGCTCGTCCGACAACGTATTGGCAAATGCATTTGCTTCTGCGGTCATTCCACTTCGCTCGATCCTTTGGAGGTAATCTTTCCCAAACTTTCTAACATGGTCATCCTGACCGAAGATTTTTTCCCTCTCTCTCGGATCGGTGATAGTATTGTCTTCATACGTTTCATCCGGGACAGGGGCAAAAAATGGTACTTGTAAAATAGACCATCCTCCGGGTCTTAATACCCGACCTATTTCGCTCATCGCTACGAGATCATTATCTACATGTTCGAGTACGTGATTACATAGCACGACATCGAATTCGTTGTCATCAAATGGAATCTGATGAATATCCATTTTTATTTTTGCGAGAGGTGACTCAATATCAGCTGTGATATAATTATCTCCATGTTGAGCTTCGAATCGTTTCATGAAGCAATGCTCGGGAGCGATATGCAGTACCCTAAGTTTTTGTATAAAGAAATTAGTCTTCTCTTTCAGAAATAAATAGATCAGGCGATGGCGTTCTAACGAAAGACACGATGGACACAACGCATTGGGTCGTGGATTGATCCTGCCATAGGGCAAAAAGCTTTTATAGTGATGGTCGCAGATGGGGCATTCGACGGCGCTGCCCATATAGAAGACTCCGACCACTTTTAAGCCTATTCCACTGAATAGCTGGAGATATTTTCGGGGAACGTTTCTTACTAAAAGTGAGATAATTTTCTTCATTAGGACAAATATAAGGGGATGCCAGTTACCAGTTGCCAGTTTCCGGGGCCTGGCAACCGGTAACTGGTGACTGGTTAAAACTTTTTCCCTTGATACTGCATCTTTACATTGCGAACGCACTTTATCAAAGAAACCGGCCCTAACCGTGACCAAAACTCTACCAGACATTGCTATGATGCATTCGGATGTCCTCATCGTGCGGGCCCGCGAGGGAGACAAACATGCCCAGGGAAAATTGGTCGAGGTGTGGTATAAACGCATCTATAATTTCAGTTATAAATTTTTCTATGACCACGACATGGCCATGGAGGCGTCACAGAAAACTTTTATTTCAATGCATCGGAACATTGCATATCTGCAGGACGCAGCCAGGTTCCGGTCATGGCTCTACACGATCGCAGTGAATTGTTGCAGGGAGGAGTTGCGAAAAAGAAAAAGCGATAAATCAGTTTCCCTTCATGACCTGGGTCCGGGAGAACATGAGGATAGTTACCACTGGGAGAAGTCAGGGACACGGGGGGAAAATCCGGAGCGGGTACTGCGACAGAATGAGCTTTCTGATTTGCTGCAGGAATGCCTCATGCAATTAAGTGAAGAGCAACGTGAGGTAGTGATCATGAAAGAGTATGAAGGGATGAAGTTCCGCGAAATTGCAGAGGCATTAAATTTATCAGAGAACACGGTGAAGTCACGGATGTATTATGGGTTGGAAGCGCTGAAGAGAATTTTGGAACGAAGAAAGATTACACAAGAAACAATTGGTTATGAATTATAAACCAGACGAAGCTACGTTGATCGCTTATCTCTACGGAGAACTTGAGCCAGCAGAGCAATTGAAAATAGAGGAGTACCTTCAGAAGAATCCTGAAGAAAAAAAACGAATGGAAGACTTGTCGTTTGCACGAACAGTATTGTCCAGCGTTCAGGATAAAGAAGTGATCGCGCCTCCGATTATTTTAGGAGAGGAATTAAAGGTGAAGACACCGTTCTGGAAAGAGAACTACTTCCGGATGCCGTTGGGCATTGCTGCTTCACTATTGATCTTTCTTATTGCAGCAAAGCTGGTAGGACTTTCCTTAACGTACACACCTGGCGAGGTAAAAATAGGATTTGGTGAAAAGGTCAAGCCTGTTCAGGAACCTTCACTAACGGAACAGCAAGTAGGCGAGATGATCCATTCTACTGTTGCTAGTAATAATGAGATCCTGAAAGCATCCTGGATGGAAGACAGGAAGTTGCTGGAGCAGTCAATTCAAAAAAATCTGAATTCAAATTCCAGTAAGATTGACAAGCTGATGCAAACGGCTTCCGCGGCAAGTCAGGAACAGGTGAAGCAGTTTGTTGGGCAGATGCAGAACGACAATCTCAAGTTGATGAAAGATTACATGCAACTTTCTTCAACGGGTCAGAAGGAGTATATCGAGAATTTACTGGTCGATTTCTCTAAATATCTTCAGGAACAACGTAAGCAGGACTTACAGTTCTTACAGGCACGTGTGAATAGAGTCGAGCAAAACACTGACTTATTCAAACAGGAAACAGAGCAGATATTGACAAGCTTGATATCAACTACAGGAACAAATCAAAAAAGGAATTAGGAATTATAAACTAGACGTTATGAAAAAGATGAAGATGGTAATGTGCATGGCGGCAGTGGCGATTAGCTTCATGGCCATTGGCCAAACTAAAATGGATGAGGTGAGGATGGAGCAGGATATTGAAGTGGCCGAAAATGTTTTGAGCACGCTGGTACGTCAGCAATTTGGTAAACGGAATTTTCTTCCTATGGAAGTTGAGGGAAGCTATCTGGCTGGCTATGGAGTTACTTTTCGGTTGCCGCAAAGCGGGGCGTTTAATTTGTTTATGATGAAATTTGATTCGCCGAATATTGTTTACAATGACGGACCTAATGGTTCTTTTTCTTATTCTATCTCTAGCCAATCAGTTGTTGAGAGTGAAGAAGAACAGGAGGCGAGAGAAATTGCCCAGAGAGAAGCTGTTCAGGGCAAACAAAAGCAAGCGCTGCGTACGAGAACGCCAAAAGCAAAAGTTGCCAATGATAGTCTTGCAGGATCGATTGATAAGAAATTTGTGGACATCGCTAAAAATTTCCTTGCCGATTACGGTGATATGATCAGTCAGCTTCTTCCGGAAGAAAAAATTGTCATTACCAACCGTACAGAGGAATTTGGTGGTGATGTCTATTTCGGATTTCCGGGAAAAGGCGCCGGCAGAAGTATGATGTCGGTGGAGGCAACTCGCGGTGACATTACTCAACTAAAGCAAGGGAAGATTACACGTGATCAGTTTTTAAGCAAATTGAAAATTGTAAACTCAGAATCAACGGATAAGCTTGATCCTGATCTGGAAGTGTTTTCAAGTATGTTTAGCAGGTTGTATCAGGAGGATTTATCAAAAACGTATTACACTCAGGGGAATGTTCCCTATGAGCGCCTGAAAGATTTTGGTGTAATTTATTATATGAAGGTTTATTCAAGCGTTGAAGGTGATTTTGGGCATTTTGCAATGCCGACGATTGCCGGTATGGAGGAAGTATCTCAGCCTGAACGTGATAAAAAAGTCAAAGAGATGTATCCAAAATTCGAAGCGGAACTAAAAGATAATCTTATTGAGTATGGTCGCACGCTACGGAGCCTGAAAGATGATGAGCAGATTGTGATCAATGTGAAGATGACCAGGTGCGTAGAGTGTAATATTCCGGTTTCGCTTGAGTTGTCCGTAAAGAATCTGGTTTTGAAAGATTATAGTTCGGGCAAGATCAGCAAAGAAGCAGCGTTGGCTAAAGTGAGTGTGAAGAAAGTAGGGAATCAATAAGGATTCAGCTTAGAATTGCACCGGATATCACTGTTTACAGGCGGCTATCCGGTGCAATATTTTTGTAACTTGTACGTTGATGCAAAGTATTCAATACATATACGAATACTAGTCTACCCCAGAAACGGTAATGGTTTTCATTGCCTGATTGAGAAATGAAATAGCGGCGCGGGTAAACGATCGTATCATGATTGCCGGTTGACTCATTAATAATCACCATCTCAAAAAATCTAACATCTCAAAAGATGAAAAGAAATCTCATCATTGCCTCCGGGGTATTGGCCGTCTTATTAGTGGGGTATTATTTCTTAAAAAGAGGATCAGATGTTGATGAATTTGACATTATGAGTAGTGTCAAAAAGGGAAAATTTACGGTGGAGATTGAGACAACAGGTGAACTAGAAGCTAAAAATTCAGTCAAGATTTTAGGTCCTTCATCGCTGTCAAATTTTGGTATCTGGCAGGTGACCGTACAGAGTATCGTGGACGAGGGCACTGTTGTGAAAAAAGGAGACCTGGTAGCTACCCTCGACCGGTCGGAGTTTCAAAATAAGTTTACGGGAAAACAAATTGAGCTTGAAAAAGCCAATTCAAAATTTAATCAGACGCAGTTGGATACAACTCTTCAGATGCGGCAATCACGTGATGAATTGGTAAATCTTAAATACGGAGTGGAGGAAAAAGATATTGTACTTGAGCAATCCAAGTTCGAGCCTCCCGCAACGATCAAGCAAGCGGAGATTAATGTGGAGAAAGCAAAACGTGCATACGATCAGGCTTTGGAGAACTATAAAATAAAAAGGAAGCAGAATGTTGAAAAGATGCGTGAAGTATCCGCTGAATTCAGAAAAGTGCAATCTGAATATGATGCCATGACGAAAGTGCTGGAGTCATTTAATGTGACAGCTCCCGAGGGTGGTATGGTTATCTATGAAAAGGCATGGGATGGGAAACCTATTAAAGCAGGTTCACA
>JANYDR010000119.1 GCA_025363495.1 Cyclobacteriaceae bacterium
TCTAAGCAGGTCGAGGGAGAGATCGTATAGTTGGATTTTTGAGAACATTTTTCAGATACTGTTGCAGTATAACCTTAAATTATTTCAATTATTCTATTCGTCACATTTTTTAACACAAAGGAAATGCCACTGAGGGGACACATCCGTTTGTTCCTTGTATTTTGAATTAATTACATAAAAAACCCTGCCGATGAATTAACCCAAACTTTGCCTACTGTTTTTTTTGCCTATTGCCTACTGATTTACTATTGCCTATTGTTTAATAAGCGTTCCCTCTGTCTCCTCCCTGGTATTTTTTATCAGATCACCCGCTTCTCCTATCAACACTTCTTTAACACCAGACTGTATCGCAGCAAAGGCATTCTCTAATTTTGGAAGGATCCCATCCGCAAATATTCCCTGGGATAAGAATTGTTTGTAGGAAGAGGCATCCAGTAAGCGAATCACAGAGTTTTCATCTGTAATGTCTTTCAGCACTCCCTTCTTTTCAAAACAATAAATAAGTCTTACATCAAAGTGTTTGCTGAGAGAAACTGCCAGTACTGATGCAATAGTATCAGCATTGGTATTTAGTATAACGCCATCAGCGTATGTAAGAGGAGCAAATATTGGAATCACATTTTGTTTCAAAAGAAAATATAACAAGGTAGAGTTCACACTGTCAGGAGTGATGTCGCCAACAAATCCATAATCGATCTCGTTTACCGGGCGTTTCACCGCCTTGATCATATTTCCATCAGCCCCGGTCAAGCCCATGGCGTTGCAGCCGAGTTTTTGAAGTTGTGCTACTATTTGCTTGTTAATTAATCCCCCATACACCATCGTTACGAGATCCAGCGTCGGAGCGTCAGTGATTCTCCTTCCCTTTACATAGCTGGATTTTATTCCCAGTTGATCACCAATTTTTGTAGCAATTGTTCCGCCACCGTGAATGAGGATTTTCGGTGCCTGAATGGTAGCAAAGTCAGTGAGAAATCGTTTCAGCGATTTTTCATCGTCCAATACATTGCCGCCAATCTTTATAATGTATAATTTATTCATATTTCGATCTCACTATTTTTTCAATATCTCAGCTAATACTGCCTGTGCAGCCCAGACACGGTTCGACGCTTGTTGTGTTACAATGCTATTGGGTCCGTCCAGTATTTCATCACTTAGCTCTACATTTCTTCTGACAGGCAAACAATGCATCACTTTTGCATTGTTTGTCAGATTAAGTTTCTGATTGGTGAGCATCCACTCCGGATCATTACAATAAATTTTGCCATAGTCTGTAAACGTGCTCCAGTTTTTCACGTAAACGAAGTCAGCATTTTTCAGAGCCTCATCCTGATCAAGAATAATGGAGGCTCCTTGTGTAAATTGTTTGTCAAGCTCGTAGTCTTCGGGATGTGTAATTACAAAATCAGCTTCTCCCCATGCATTGATCCATTGTGAAAAACTATTGGCAACGCATTGTGGCAAGGCCTTGACATGAGGAGCCCAGGTAAGCACAATCTTTGGCTTTCTTTTCTCTCTGAATGATTCTTTGATCGTAATAATGTCTGTAAGACTTTGCAGTGGATGTACAGTTGCACTCTCGAGACTTACTACTGGTATACCAGCATATTTTATGAACTGTTTTATATATAGTTCATTATAATCGTCTTCTTTATTCTTAAGGGAAGGAAATGTACGAATACCAAGTATGTCAAAATAATTTCCAAGTATTGGCGCAGCATCTTTTACGTGCTCAACGGTGGTTCCACTCATGATTGCCTCGTCTTCAAACTCGAGTGACCAGCCATCCTGACCAACATTAAAGACAATGGCTTCCATTCCAAGGTTACCCGCTGCCAGTTGAGTGCTCAGACGCGTGCGCATACTTGGATTCAGGAACAATAATCCGATACGTTTATTGGCGCCGAGATGTAAGTCTTTCCGGGGGTCGGCTTTGTAGTCCAGTGCTTTTTTAGCCAGGGAATTAATATCCGTTACGTCTTTAACAGAAATGAAATTGTTCATGCTAATTCTTCTTTCAGTGCTTTAAGGAAAATATCGGCTTCATCTTTTGTCATAGCCAACGACGGCAAAAGACGTATCGTATTTGGTTTTGCTTCGCCAGTAAAAATAGAGTGATTGAAAAGTAAATTTGTCCGGACTTCTTTTTTCTCATCAGGGAGATCAAATCCAATCATCAATCCTCGTCCCCTTACATCTTTAATAGTAGGAAATTTACGGATTTCTGAGAGCCAATAGTCTCCGATCGCCGCTGCATTTTCAATGAGTTTTTCTTTTTCCATTACTTCAATCACGGCCAATCCTGCTACACTTGCGAGGTAATTCCCACCAAAGGTAGTGCCTAGCATTCCGCTCCAGGGTTTGATATCAGGGTGTATGAATACGCCACCGATTGGAAAGCCGTTACCCATTCCCTTTGCTGTGGTAATAATTGGAGGATGGATTCCCGCATGCTGATGAGCAAAGAATTTTCCTGTGCGACCGTGGCCGCTCTGTATCTCATCAAGAATCAGTAAAGCACCATGCTCCTTGCATTTCTTTTCAAGGAATTGGAGGAATGAATCGTCGGGCACCTGAATACCTCCGACGCCCTGTATTCCTTCGATGATTACGGCAGCTATTGAGTTGTCGATAACTTCATTGAGGGCTGCCTGATCATTCATCTGCACAAATACAATATCATGCCCTGCGTTGAAAGGTGCTATGATCTTCGGATTGTCAGTAGCGGCAACGGCTCCTGACGTGCGACCGTGAAAAGATTTTTTGAATGCTATGATTTTTTTGCGCCCGGTAATAAAAGATGCAAGCTTCAATGCATTCTCGTTTGCCTCCGCTCCGGAGTTACAAAGAAATAATTGGTAATCGGGATAGCCTGATATTTGTCCAAGGGCATCTGCTAATTTTACCTGCGTTGGATTCTGAACACTGTTGGAGTAGAAAGAGATCTTATTAATTTGATCAGTAAGGGATTTAATATAATGAGGATGGGAGTGACCGATTGATATCACTGCATGGCCACCGTATAGGTCGAGATATTTTTTCCCATTCTCGTCCCATAGCCAGGAGCCCTTAGCGTTTGAGGGTGTTATGTTGAAGAGAGGGTAGACGTCGAAGAGTTTCATAGGAGCTTAAAGCTTAAAGCTGAAAGTGGAAAGCTTGATCAAGTTTTATTTTATTCAGTTCGGATTTTACTCAATAAGGAAATAAGCATAGCTTTCACCTCATTAATTAAAGCATCTGTTTGCTTGTATTCCTCTTCAGTAAGATAACCTAATTCAAAAGAAAGAAATGAAAGATACTCGGTTTCCTGAGCCGAGCCGAAAGCGTTTTGAAGATATTTGGCCAGATCCCGTTGAGTGAATTTTCCACAGCCCTCGGTAATATTAGTTGGAATAGAAACCGCAGACCTTCTTATTTGGCTCGTCACGCCAAACTGTTCATCCTTCGGGAACTTCTTTGTTAATTGATAAATCCTCATTGCATTTTTATGGCTTTTTTGCCAAACGATCAATTTTTTGTAGTCTTTCATGGCTGGTTGTTTTTGAATTTAAAACTAACCTAACCAACCGTTCACTATCCATAAACTAACTCCGGAAAACCAGACTATTTATTAACTGCATCCTGCTTTAAACTTTCAGCTTTCTGCTTCTACTTTTTAATGTTACTGATCTTCTCGTACGAACTAATTATCCCTTTAATCAACGCCGAGCTCAATCCCTGGTGTTCCATCTCATTTAATCCCGCAATCGTGCAGCCCTCAGGCGTAGTCACTTTATCAATTTCAATTTCGGGATGAGAATCTTGTGTTAATAGTAATGACGCTGCACCTTTCGCAGTTTGTGCGGCAATAAGTTGTGCTTCCTCAGCGTCAAATCCAAGTTGAATACCTCCTTGCGTTGCCGCTCTGATGTATCGCAAGAAGAATGCAATCCCACTCGCCGCTAAAACCGTTGCCGCTTTCATCAGGCGTTCTTCAATAATAAGTGTTGTCCCTAATCCATCAAACAGATCTTTGATGTCTTTCAATTGCTTCTCGCTCGCATCTTTTGAGCACATACATGTCATGGATGTTCCAATGGCTATTGCTGTGTTAGGCATGGCGCGGACTATAGGCACTTTCTTTTGAAGATGAGATGAGATCTCATCAGTAGTAATTCCAGTAATGGTCGAAACAAGAATATGCTTCTTGCCATCCAGCGAAGGACTTATTTCTGTAAGAAGTCCAGCCAGTTGTTTCGGCTGAACACACAATAGTATGAGGGTTGCCGCCTTAACACTTGAGTTGTTATCAGATGACAGCTTGAAGCCTTCTTTCTTCAGGTGTTCAATCTTGCCAAGATTTCTTCGTGTAATAGTAATATTCGATGCAATAGAAAGTTTTGCTTTAACGAGACCTTGTGCAATGGCGCTTCCTAAATTACCTCCGCCAATAATTACGATCTTTTGTTGTGCCATATCAGAATACAGTTGATTTTAGATGAAGGCCGGCGGTCTCATCCAATCCGAACATAAGATTCATGTTCTGAACGGCCTGACCACTGGCGCCTTTTAATAGATTATCGGTTACTGAATGAATAGCAAGCTTGTTGCCAACTTTCTCAAGGAAGATTAAACCCTTGTTTGTATTTACCACTTGCTTGATGTCAATCATAGTAGGGGAGAGGCGGGTAAAGAAATGACCAGCATAAAACTTTTTATACAGATCATTGGCTTCCTCTATCGTTAGTTGACTCTCCACGACCGACGTCACAAAAATCCCCCGGGTGAAATCACCTCGCCATGGCACGAAATTTACTTCTCCTGTAAATCCCGGTTGAAGTGATTTCAATGTTTGATTGATCTCACCAAGATGCTGATGGGTCAATGTTTTGTAGGCGGAGATATTATTGGCCCGCCAGGTGAAGTGTGTGGAGTCTTGTAATTTTTGTCCAGCGCCGGTGGAACCT
>JANYDR010000137.1 GCA_025363495.1 Cyclobacteriaceae bacterium
AAACCGAAAGGTGGTTTCTCTTCAGAATATTCAACCCGCAAAATATAGGTGATAACCAGTTTGGAAAGATTTACAATTGTAAATGTGATGGGGGCTAGCAGACCGTACATTATCACGAATGGAAGCGCTAGCGCTGAGAGCACCAGGTTCGGATTGATCATGAAAAGACTCTTCGGCAGAAACTCTGCCGTAAACAATATCAGAAGTGTAGATAATATCGTCTGAATCAGGAGAACTGCCGGTTCATTGTTGAATGATGCGGGCAAATTTTCAATAAGAACAGGGGCAAATAAAAGCGCCATATTATTACCAAAAATCACGAGAGCAAGTGTGTTACCGATCAGCGTTGTGCCTATAAACCGCGAAGGATTCTGCATGAAATAAGACATGATCTTACCGGACCATATCCCCTGCTTTCCCTGCAATTCAATCTGAAGACGATTCGCAGAAAGAAAGGCGATCTCTATTCCTGAAAAGAAAAAGGAGAAAACAAGAGAGGTAATGATCCAGGGATACAGTGATTCCATCAGACCTTGAATAATTTTCGGTATGTAAACCAGAACATCAGGAGCAGGGCGATCATAACCCAGGTATATGCATGAGCAAGCCCGGCGGCCATCACTTCATATGCACTAATAATGATAAAGACCACGCTCAATGAGAGCAGGATGGTATCAAAAAGTTTCATGGGGCAGTAAATTTACACTTTTTTGGAAACCGGGTTTCTTCGGGAAAACTATGCTCTCCTGGGACAACTATCGATGGACCGGAATAAAATAACGATATAGATTCCGGTTGCCGGATACCAGTTACAGGGACTCGATCCAGGCTACCGGTATCCGGCAACTGGAAACAATTCTCAGTCCTTCACTTCAAATTCTCCCTCAACCTTCTTGATAACATAGGTTGAAAGATCCTGTGCGGCATCAAGACCAGTGCCGTAAACAACTTCGTTCTCTAATTTGATGGTGACAAATTTCTCTGTGTAGATTTTTTTATCACTCTGCTTCCAAAATAGTTCTTCGGTGTTTAGCTGTTGTTTTTTTTCAAGATTTACTACCTCCACTTTACCACGGCCACGCCAAAGATTTTGTTCTTTAAAGTAAAAAGCATTGTTGGCTTTAAGAGTAGAGGTTAATATGCCCTTATCATTATAGAACTCCAGGTAAAGGCCATCCGGAAATTCGCGGTCCCCATTTTTAAATTCCTGTGTTGTTTTGGCCTTCATCTTTACTTTGATGCGATCGTTCTCGGTGTATTGAACGTCTACATTCTGACCTTCGCTAAGAGGTCCAGTGTACTCTACCAAAGGAGGCACTTCTTTAGTAGTGCATGCCTGTAGAAAAATAAAAACGATTAAAAGAATTCTATGCACCATTTTATCTAAAATAAAAAAGCCCCATCCCGAACGGATCGGGACGGGGCCTTATTTTTTTCTAAAAGAATTAGTCGCGTGTCTTTAGTGTGACTGTTTCACCAATCCAGCAACCTACTTTTTGACTTGATCCCACCACCCAGTTGAGAAGGAATATATCTTCTTTGGATGGGAACTGAGCTTTAGCACGTGACATCAGTGCACTGTTGCCAGCACGTTGATACATTTCATAAGCCGCAAGATAAATCAGACGATCTTCGGCCTGACTTTGTTTCTTAGCGCAGTTGTCAAAGCTGTTGTAATAAAGGTCGCCGATCTTTTCGAATGCTTCCTTGTTGGAAGCATCCAGCGATGCCGCCTGGCGATAGAGCTCTCTTGCTCCGGAATAATTACCTTTTTTAGATTCAATCATTCCAAGGTAGACTGTGGTTTCAGACTTGTCGGCTGGAGTTGCTGCTATTTCAAGTGCTTCCTTATACTTAGGTTCAGCCTTGGCAAAGTCACCAGCGCTCAGGTACCTACCTGCCAATGTCTTTTTCAAACCATAATCTTTCTCAGGATTCAGTTTATCAATGGCTTCCAATGACTCTAGCCAAAGCGGATCATCCGTGCATTTACCCTGCAACATGAAATTGAAAATTTTCTTTGCAAGTGCCAGATCTTCAGGATGTGCTTTGAATTTCGGAGCAAGATTCTTCTTCACAAAATCACAATCAACTTTCACCATACCAATAAGAATTCCGTCTACAGCATCTTTGTAGCCTTTCAATTTGGTAACGTCATCTGGTTTGTTCTTTTGCGTAGCCACAGCAATTTTGGCGTCTGTTACGGCCATGATTTTATCATACCGTTGGAAGATTTGTTCTTCAGTAAGATTTTTAAATAATGTCTGGTTGTTCTTAACGGTAGTCATGTAAGCAACAAGATTTCCATCCGTTACATTATTACCACTTTCGTCATACACTTTGTCATACATTGCCAGTAACGCAGGAAGGTTCTCCTTTGATTTGAAATTATATTTATAGGAAGCATAAACTTTGCGATTCATTACATTGATTTGATCTCCACAGTTTTGAATGCGAAGATCATAGATCATCATAAGTGAATCGAACAGAACTTTTTTCTTGGCAGGGTCGGTCTCTTTTTCAGCAAGTTTATCATAAACATCGGCCGCATCGATATACAATTTTGTATTCCATTTGGGTCCATTAGTGAGCATCCATTGTACACCAGGTGTGGCCTGACGATAGTTACCCTGTTTAAGGGCATCTGACCACATAGCAACACTTTCATCAGCTTTTGCCCTGTTTTCAGGCCAGATAAACTCTTTGCACTGCGCAAGAGCGGGTGTCTGGACCCCTGCTTGAACAAGCGCCAGACAAACGATTATTACAAATTTAAATTTCATGGTAGTTTAGGTTCAGTTAGTCAAACTTGCGTTTTATAAACCATTGGTCGATAAAAGTTATGCCAAAATAGAGTTTTATATAGTTTTCCTCAACAGTATTTAACGTCTTGTCTCCTTTTTTTCCAACTTTTAAAGCAAGGTCAAGAGCAGACAATCCATTTACTGGCAGCGATAAGCCAAAAGTAATGCCAAAATCTTTAACCGCGTTGCCGTTCGCCAAATAGGGGTAATTTTCCAGACTAGCGCCTGTTCGGTACGTTACTCTTTTGAGATAGCTGGTCAGCGATTGTCTGTCGGGCGAAATTTCGAAACCTGCCGCTACCCGCCAATTCGTCGAGGCGTACGGATTAGTGCCATCAATTCCACGATAGCTCGAATAGTTTGAATACGATCCATCAAGTGCAGTAGTCCACCGACCGGGTTTACCAAATGAAACACCCATTGCAATGCTTTGCGGAAGGGAAATCTTGCCAGGTTGATTTGATATTAGTGTAAGCGAATCGATAGGTAGTCCTCTTGAGCTAAGTCTATCCAGTCGTTGAAAATACTTCGCGTTCACGGTAGTCTTGAGATCGTAGACTAATCCAAAATTGAAAACATAATTATTTTTGGTTAGGGAATCCAGGTGAATAGCAAGGGCCGGAGAAAGTTGAAAGCCAGACACGGAAGTTCTTTCATACACATGAGGATTCGACACAACAAAGGGGGAGTAGGCCAGGGTATTAGAATACTCGCTGACAGCTGCACTGAATAAATACGTGGCCTTTAGTCCAAGGGCAATTTTTCTATTTATGGCGTAACCCGTTGACCAGCTAAATTGATTCACTCCACCCGATCCGATTTCGGTAACATTTACTTTGGAAGTGTCATTTCCATGAACGGGAGTAGAATATTTTAACTGATAATTAAGGCGCGTATATGGCATCAGGCTCAGAGAACTTGTCAATTTACCAGGCTTAAGCGGGATCACCAGGACCAGATAATTCAAATTTCCACTACCGCTTTTCCCCGTTGTAGTAGCGGAAGTCTGAGTTCGCTGTTCGCCGATAATGCCGGCCTGGAACGTTGTTCTCAGATTGTAGGGAAGCAATGCCGGATTTAAATTATTCGCATAATAGTAGCTGGGGTTACTAATGCCGGTGCCACCCATTCCCATATTAGGTGTTAATGCCATATCAAATTGTTCGCCAATGCCATAAGAGGAAAATGGGCTCTTGGCAGCCTGGCCGAGTGCAAGAGTGCTGGACATTATAAGACCGGCCAGGAAAGGGAAACGAATTTTACGAAGTGACATTATATAACAGAATGCTATTCAGACCCATCAAAACCAATTCTGGGGCCACAAAGATGGAAGGATTAAGATGGTTTTCAAAAAAATGAGCATCTCCACCACATAAAATCACCCTGACCCCGGGGTACTCGATTTCATAACGACTGACAGTTCCTTTTATTTCTTCGAGTATGCCGTTCATAACTCCACTTTGGAGACAACTTACTGTGCTATTTCCGGTAATGGGAGGTGAGGTCACTGCTGTGACGAGGGGTAATTTTGCTGTAAAATGATGCATTGCTTCAAAGCGCATTGCCACTCCCGGTGAGATGGCTCCTCCAAGATATTCTCCAGACTCATTAACAAACTCATAATTGATGCATGTACCGATATCGATGATGAGACAATTATGTTGAGGGAATATTGACCAGGCCCCGCAGACGGCAGCGATACGATCAACACCCAGCGTGATCGGAGTAGAATATCGGTTTATAATAGGAACTGGAAGCTTTGTTGTGAGGATGAGTTTTTCTTTGCCAACTCGCGTGGATAAAATAATGTCAGATGGATCTTGTGTTACCGAACTCACCAATAGATTTTCAATAGATGTGTGGTCCAGAAAGTTCTGAAGATCTGGTAGAGAGTCGAATATTTCTTTATTAATCAGAGATTCCTTTTCAAAAATCCCTGCCTTGATAAGTGAATTACCGATATCAATAACAAGGTTCATGGCGCGAAGCTATAAATATCCGAAGGGGATAACAATGACCTGTTGATAGTTTGAATCATCATTGGTTTTATGAAGTTGGAATTTATTTAGTCCTGTCTTTGGGTTTAATTGACGCTTGGATTTAATATTTGGTGATCGATTTAGAAGAACAATTTTCCAATGGACTTTAGTAGATTCTGGCCTGAGCAATCGTTTGAAATATTCTGAATAGCTTTGGAACATTCGGTTAAATTTATGAACTTACCTTTACAATGGACAGATTTCTTTTTTTTCTTTGCCTTTCTTGTTTCTCCATTTCCTCCTTTGCCCAATCAGACAGCAGTGGAGTCTTCTTAAATAGCGCAGCCTTTTTAAAGCGTCAGCTCACGTATGCCTGTGATTGTAGTAAGGACAAGCATTCAATAAAGCTTGGTTCACTTTTTAACTTCAGGGAAATTACTATTAGGGAGAATGGGGTGAAACATAAGATGAGCAAAAGAGAACTGTTCGGATTCAGAAATTGCGAAAAGAAATCATATCGCTTTTATTTAGATAAGGAATATAGAATTGTTAGTACGCTAAAGATCTATCTATACTTTACCGAGTCGGAGTCGGGCACGGGTAAAGGTTCATCTATTAGCGATCTTTTTTTCTTCAGCACATCTCTGGATTCCGATGTCATTCCACTTACCACTGAAAACCTAAAAGCCGCTTATTCCCAAAATAAAAGATTTCATGACCTCCTGGACTCGTCATTTAGGAGTGAAAACGAGCTTAGTACATTTGATAAATACCAGAAAAAATACAAGTTGGTTAGTGTTTTTGAAGAATCATTGAAATAAAATCACCTGCCGTGCGCTAGGTTGATTTATTTTTCCTTAGTCAATCCAGAAAAATCATTTTAACAGTTATCTTGCGCCCTCCAAAATCAGGGAATGAGGCAATTCGTCTTTATCGTAATATGCATTTGCTGCATTTGCAGTAACAGCATTCGTTGTTTCGCCCCCGAAGCAAAAGTAAAGACTGCTGTAGAATGTGCCATCAATCCGACCACCGAGATTAGTGGTGATCCATTCCTTAGGACGGGAAGTACAGATTTTTTTAACGTGTGCATTAGCGCAGCCGATTTTCAGTTAAGGACCTACGAAGAAATGTACGCTCTGGCGATGAGGGTATCTCATCGATTTTCTCAGAGCCGGTATTTTTCAGGTTCCGGTATTCCCATCTTTTTATCGCATCAGAATTTTAGGGTTTGAGAATTTTGTTTCTCTAAACCGCATTATTGCGGTTGACCCTTTTCAAATCCCTCTATTCTAATTTTTCGCGTGATGAAATTGATTCGACTCATTTCTATTTTGACAATATTATTTTTTGAAGTCAACCTTCTACAAGCACAAGAGCAAGAAGAAGTTGAAAAAACTGCCGTAGATGAACCTGCTGCAAAGGAAAACAGATTTCCCTCAAAAAATCTTCCAGGAATTCAGTACACAGGTTACTTTGATATTTTTGGAACATATCAAACCACCCGCCCTACGAACGGAGAAAATCCTTTCAGTAGTTATCCCTTTCGTGGAAATGAATTCGGTATCAGCTATGCTTACGCCCAAGCGAAGTACGAAGGCTCTAAGATCGTCGGAACCGTTGCGCTAAACATGGGCAATATCGTTGATCTCATGTACGAGGAGCAGCCCACCATGTTAAAATTTGTAAGGGAGATGTCAGTGGGATATAAGTTTACTGAAAAAGTTTGGATCGATGCTGGGATTTTTCCTTCGGTTTATGGTACTGAGTCATTTATTACGAAAAATAATTTCCATGCCACTCGCTCAATCACAGGTGACTTCTCACCTGACTTTGAAGAAGGTTTTAGATTGAATTATCATAAGGACTACTGGCAGGCAAAACTTTTATTCACTAATGGCTGGCAAGTTCTGCAGCCGTCAGCTAATTCACGTAAGTCTGTCGGTTCAATGATTGAATATCACATTCCCGGAAAATTAAAAATAAACTGGTCAACCTTTAATGGTCTCACGCAACAACATCCGCCTGTTGACCTTGGCCCTACTGTGCCACTTACCTTCCGACAGTTCGACAACGTCTTTATTCAATATTTTGCTGGTCGTTGGTCCTTCCAAACTGTCTTGGATTTAGGCTGGCAAAAAAATGCTGCCAATACACAATGGGACAGATGGGTAGGAAATGCAAATTCAATCCGTTACAAAATTTCTGATCAGTTTTCTACGGCCATACGTTGGGACAGTTATTGGGATCCAACTGAAAAAGTTATGTTCCCGAGCATGCCCGATAATTACATTCGTACAACCGGCGACTGGGGTAATACCGTTCCAGGGGGTTTTCAAGTTGACAGCTATACTCTTACGCTCGATTATGCCCCAGTTCAGAATATTTTGTTCCGCTTTGAAACCCGTACCTATCAGTCCAGAAATGGTGTTGCTATTTTTCCTGATGGAGATACGAAGCGGACAACCAACTCCTTCGCGTTGCTAAGTATGGGATTTTCTTTTGGAAAATAGCTTTGTGAAAGAGGCCTTTTTTACATAGCCTTATTTTTCTTTTCCAAATAGTGAATTTTGATAGAGATGAGGATCTGGAATGGAGTGAATCCAATGAGATTCAACGTTGATGTACAATAATGGATTAAGAATATTGTGAAGAACGATAAAATTCTATCAGTCATTTTTTTAATTTTGATGATCTTTTCATCGTCGGGATATTCATCGCCTGATGACTACAATGTTACCCCTTCACGCCTTGCAGCTGAATCAGGTGCTCAAGTAAATGAAGATTCTGAAATTGATCTGCACGAATTCAGACGGACCAGCAATATCAGGGTTTATGGAGGAGGAAAACCGCGGTGCGTTACTTCAAAGCATCCTATCTTCCAATTACTGTTTAGAGCCCTTAATTTGGTTCGTGGTCACGCCCTTCTAACAAAAATCCTTTCCGCGAATTCTTCAGTAAAATTATTTATCGATCTCGGGGCGCTGCTTGTTTGACATTCTCTTATCAGCATTTCCATGCTATGGTCTGATGTAGACCCACTATTCTCTTTGAATTGATTTCAATCTTTTGGATTTATGATAATAAAAACATTTACATGTTTTTGGATCTGTATTTTTATTACAGCAAACTCTTTTTCACAAAGCAAACTTAATGAACTTACAGTAGATCGTCCAGGTGTTGCTGAAACTCCCTTTACGGTGGCAAAGGGAGTATATCAGTTTGAAGTAGGTTTTGATTATTTCAAACGATTTAATGGAGAGCTATATAATTTACCAATTGTTCTTTTTAGAACAGGTATAAGCAAGGAAGCAGAGCTTCGTATCAGCTCTAAACAAATAGTTGATAAAACCGAAGTAGTTCCGTTTAATGAAATTTCACCTCTTTCTGTAGGAGTTAAGCATCATGTAATTAAGCAGCGTCACGGAGTGCCCGAGGTCGACATATTGGCAAACGTAATTTTTCCGATTGGTAATTCATCGTCGACAAAAAATATTGGTCCTGAATTTCTATTGCTGTTTCAGAATGATTTTTACCCAAACACAGCCATCAATTACAATGTGGGATATTACTGGGATCACATTCGTCAGAAAAATTATTTTACTGCTTCATTTTGCTTCAATTATCTGCCAACAGAAAATGTAGGGCTATTCATTGAATACTTTGAATATGTCCCCGACTCATGGCCAGGAGAAGTGGGTATTGACGGGGGATTCACTTATTTGCTGGGACCGCAGTTTCAGGTTGACCTCTCAGCAGGAGTGAGTCATGTGGAGAAGGGAAACAACCTCTTTGTTTCTTCGGGGTTCTCTTTTAGGTTGGATTGAAATAGAAATTAGAAAATTGAAATTCGTAGCAACATGACTACTAGTCAACTGTTGAGAGCTTCCATTTTCTATTTTCCAATTTCTAATGGATCATTTGATAAATCACCAGATAAGCTGCGCACCCTGCAAAGTATCCAAGCATTGCTATTAAGCTGATCCTTTTCATGTACCAGATGAAGTCAATCTTTTCCATTCCCATCACAGCTACACCCGCTGCTGAACCGATAATCAGGATACTGCCGCCGGTTCCAGCGCAATAAGCAAGGTATTCCCATATGAAATGGTCTTGAGGATAAATATCGAGACTATACATTCCCATGCTTGCGGCAACCAAGGGTACGTTGTCAACAACCGCTGAGAGTAGACCTATCAGTGTTACGATTATTGATTGGCTACCGACCGTTTGATCCAGCCACACAGCAAAGTGATGCAATATTTCCATTGATTCTAGTGCTGCTACTGCCAATAAAATTCCAAGAAAAAATAGTACACTGGATGTGTCGATACGTTGCAAAGCTCCGGCGGCCGTATAGGGCTTGC
>JANYDR010000158.1 GCA_025363495.1 Cyclobacteriaceae bacterium
ACAGTGTTACACCGACGACGTATAGCTGGACGGTGTTACAAGCCGGTGTTAGCGGAGCTACATCAGGCTTCGGTAATACGATCAATCAGTCACTGACCGCAACAACGAGTTCACAAGGCACTGCAACCTATACCATCACACCAAGGTCAGTAGGATGTAATGGATCACCGATCACGGTGATTGTCGCGGTTAATCCATTACCGAATGTAATTGCTACGCCTTCAGCACAAACAATTTGCAGCGGAACGTTGACAAACATTATTTTGAGCACTCCTAATGGAGTGGCAAGTCCAAGCTATACATGGACACGTGTTGACTCGGGAGTAAGCGGAACTGTAGTAGGCGGCGGATCAACAATAGCAGAAACACTAACGGCCACTGGTTCTGTATCTGGTACATCGACTTATACAATTACTCCAACCGCAGCTGGCTGTAGTGGAGCAACATTGAATTATACAGTAACTGTGCTTCCAACCCCTTCAGCAAGTGGAACTAACATTATTATTTGCTCAGGTCAAAATGCAACAATTCCGATTGGTACGAATCCGAAAAATGTAGCCGGCACAACTTTCTCATGGACAATAACTGCCTCTGGAAATGTATTGGGATCAAGCAATGGAAACGGTTCAATCATTAACCAAATATTAAGCCTTAATAATAGTGTTGTTGGCACTGTTACGTACCATGTTATACCTTCTGCCAATGGATGCACGGGCCCTGTAACAGATTTAAGTGTGACGATTAATCCTGTAGCAACAGTTGATGCAGGAGTAGACTATCAGGTTTGTGAGCCAATTACTATTCCAATATCGGGAACAATAGGTGGGGCTGCAACTTTAGGAACCTGGACGATTGTTCCTTTAAATGGAGCAGGAACAATATCATCAAGCACAACGGTAGGAAATATTGTAACTGCTACCTATACAGTTAATGCATCTGACATTACAAACACAATCATGCTGCAACTTCAGACAAATGATCCCGATGCTGGAGGTCCCTGCTCTGCTGTTTCAGACATATTAAATATTCAAATTAATCGCAAACCTACTGTAACTGCTCCTGCGGATTATACCATTTGCGAACCTGTTTCATTTTTAGCTTCCCCAATTCTCCTTTCAGGAACAATAGGAGGGTCTGCAACAACTGGACTTTGGAGTGTAATCACTGGTAGTGGTGGATTATCAGCAACGAATGTTTCAGGATCAAATGTTACGGCAAATTATAACATTACGGCATCTGATGTAGGTACCACTGTCACATTCCGCCTGACAACAAATGACCCGGATGGACTTGGTCCATGCTCAAGCGTCTATCATGATATAAATATTCATATCAACCCCAGGGCGATTATATCAGCTGGTCCGGATTTAGCTGTTTGCAAAGACAAAGTAAAAATGGCACTTCAAGGTACTCATGGGGGATCTTCTTCAACCTGGACTTGGTCAGGCGGAAGTGGTGGGTCATTTTACAATCCGGCTCAGGATACGACCAGCTATTACTTTATTGCGGCCGAAGTAAATACACAAGTTACCTTGACATTGACTGCGGCTGATCCTGATGGTGGTGGGGCGACTGGTCCATGCACTGCCGTTTCAGACCAAATGATACTTACAATAAATCCGCTCCCTGTTGTTGTGTTCAGTGGCTTGCCACCCGTTATGGCCGAGAATAACGCGCCCGTGACATTAACCGGAAATCAGATCGGTGGTCTATTCACGATAACACCTATCACTTCTAATATTGGAAGTACGTCTCAGAGTCCAGTTGATAAGGCTTCATTTGATCCGAGCGCCGTTACTCTTGGTTTGAATACGGTTTTCTATACCTACACTAACTCCAATGGCTGTAAGAACATCGATTCCCAAAATATATTGGTAAATCCTGTGACTACTGTTGATTTTGCACTTCAGTATCAAACCGCACCGTTGGCCGGACAATTTGTTCCTTTAAATGGTACAGGAGGATTTGAAATCTGTGGTGATGTGGGTTCCATAAAAATTATTGGAAATCCTGTTGCCAGTTCCGGTCAGACGCCAACCAATTTTACAGCTATAGGTGCCAACGCCGCAATCATGAATGCAAAACTTGCACAAATCGGTCCCGACTTTTTTATTGATACGCAAGGCATTCCATCTGATACCTACCTTATACAATATACTTACACCAATTCATTTGCCGCCACCTCGACATTTGTCAGATCAATAAAGATTTATGCTACACCTATGGCAATAATTGCCAACTCAACAAATAACTGTATTTCCTCCAGCATCAATTTTGTAGATGGTTCAACGCTTCCTTCGACCCCATATCCCACAAGTATTACAAACTGGTTGTGGGATTTTAAAGATGGGAATCTATCCATTGCTCAAAATCCAAGTCATACCTATGTTGGCTCTGGGATATACGCTGTTAATTTGACGGCCACTACTTCGCAGGGATGTGCGGGAAAGACAACGTTGTCAATTCGTGTAGGAGATGTTCCTCAAGTAGATTATGATTGGAAATCCATCTGCACAAATGATTTTACAAAATTCTCGGATAAAACAAACCCTGGATCCATAAGTACCATAACAGAGTACACTTGGGATTTTGGTGATGGAGATGTCCTGGGGCCAAATATTGGACCAATACCCGCTGGGACAAACGGCGGAAGAACTTTAGGGACGTATCAAAATCCCCAGCACAATTATTTAACAGCTGGCACAAAATCGGTGCAATTGATAGTGGATACCAATGATGGATGTCATCAAAACAAAATTCAGAATGTAGATATTCTTATTTCCGGGTCTACAGTAACTCCTAGTGCCGCCACGCCTTACAGAGATAATTTTGAAGTCCCTGATACGGATTGGATATCAGAAGGACTAAAGATCAGTGCTCCACTTACACCAGCAGTTTTTAGCCCGTCAAGTTGGATTTATGGAACTCCTTCAGGAGCAACAATTAAAACTGCTTCTACAGGAACAAAAGCGTGGTGGACAGGAGGAAATAGCAGTTCGTATTATTCACTGGAATCTTCAGCTGTAAACGGTCCTTGCTTTAATCTTACTCAATTGCAGCGACCAATGTTTTCTATCGATTATTGGTCTGACGCTGAGAAAAATCTTGATGGAGCAGTGCTTCAATATTCTACAGATGGAGGCGGTACCTGGGTGATTGTGGGCCCAAGTGTCGGCCAGTCTAATAGAGATGAAGGTATTGAATGGTATCAGGGACAAGGTATTCCTTCAAATCCAGGTCAGCAACCGATAGGTAACTATGGGTGGACGGATAAGCTGGGAGGGTGGAAGACCGGAAAGTTCCGTCTTGATATGATTCCGGTGGCAGAGAGATCTCAGGTGAGAGTAAGACTGGCATTTGCGAGCAATGCGACAAACGATCCTCAACAGACTTTTGATGGCTTTGCGTTCGACAACGTATTCCTTGGAGAAAAGAAAAGGAATGTTCTTGTCGAACATTTTACTAATTCGTCTCTTAATGCTAGTCTATTTGCAGACACCTATATAAATCAACGATATCAGGATCAAATTACCACCAAGGGAGTTTCTGATTTCAATGACATACAATATCATATCAGCTTCCCGAATACGGATCAATTAAATACAGATAATCCATCAGACCCCGCAGCGCGTGCCTTGTACTTTGGTGTTTCCCAACCTCCGGCAACGATCATGGATGGTATTCTTAACACAAAGTTTACCGGGAAATATACCGATATAGATATACCAGGTATTGAGGTGGATAGAAGAGCATTGGTAGATCCTCTGTTTGACTTACAATTACAAAATGTGGCTACGGCTAGTAATGATCTGATATCGGTGAAACTTACCATAACCGCCCTTAAGGATTTTAACTCTCCATTAATTGCTCAGGTTGCTCTGATTGAGAATCAGGCCGGTACATTTAAAAATGTCCTTCGTAAACAATTGTTTGGTGCTGATGGAATTACGATCACCAATGCGTTTAAAACCGGTGATGTTTTATTTAAAACTCAGGATAATTTGCAGATCAATGTTCCCCTCATTGATCCAACTCAAACTTCACTGGTGGGTTATATTCAGGATAAAAACACCAAAGAGATCTATCAGAGCATTGTAATTCCAATTGCGGCACCTTATAAACAAGGTGCTATCATTACTGGCGTCGAAGAACCGGTGCAGCCCACTACTCTTAATGGAATCGCTGTTTACCCTAATCCCGCTAGTGGCTCATTCTACTTCAAGCTTCCTGAAAATCGTTCTGCCGAAGGTTTCACATGGAAGCTAATTGACCAAAGAGGTATAACATTAAAATCCGGTGATTTTGATCAGTTGGTCAACGACACAAAACAGGTTGATATTTCAGGATTAGCAAACGGAATTTATTTCGTCATGCTTTCCGGGCCTGGTAAGTCTGTGGTATATCAAAAGGTGGTAATTATGAACAGTAATTGATTGTTCATCAAGCTGTTTAGAGACCTGCAAAAACAATAAAAATATTACATGTTTCCCTAAAGCCTTCCATTTTGATGACTTTTACCGGTTCTTTGGTTTAACTTTATTCTGTAAACTGAAATCAAATGATTAGGGAATTGGAGAAGTTGTCAGCCTCAGAAGTAGATCTGGTTATGAAAACCCCGTTATTTGTCTGCATATTAATCGCAGGAGCTGATAACGAGATCGATGGTAAAGAGATAAAAGGGGCGATCGAATTAGCGAAGAAAGGAAAGGCCAAAGCAAACATGTCAGAATTTTATAAAATTGCCGCGGAAGACTTTGAAGATAAATTAAAGATCATTCTTCAGGAACTCCCATTTGAATCGACTCAGCGCACTCCCGTATTAGTTGATGAACTTTCCCGACTTAATTCCATACTTCCAAAGATTGAAAGGACTTTTGCGATTGATTTTTATAACAGTCTCCGTTACATCGCAAAGAAAATTGCCGAATCTTCCGGCGGTCTCCTGGGAATGAAATCAGTAGGAGAGGAAGAGATGAAGTTGCTGGGACTGCCTATGATTAAAGATCCTTCTATTTAGCATCAATGCCTGAGGGTCGCTCGTCTTTTTTCGGTAGTTCAATCGTTCCCTTCCGACTAGTTTTTATCATGTGGTTGGTGTTCACAATAGAATTTTCATTCGGCATAGATCTTGGATGGCTTGGAATTTTACCCCGCACCCTTCAGGGATTGATTGGCATCTTTACAGCCCCAATGATTCATGGTGATCTCACGCATCTCATTTCAAATACGGTTCCACTTCTGTTCCTCGGATCAGTTCTTTTTTTCTTTTATCCCCGCATTGGAGGAATTGTATTTTTTCGGTGCTATATCGTTACCAACGTGCTGGTCTGGATGTTCAGCCCTCGGGTTTCTTATCACATAGGTGCCAGCGGATTGATCTATGGACTTTCATCCTTTTTGATTTTCTTCGGACTTCTCCGCAAAGACTTTTGGTCACTTTTTATTTCTATTATTGTTTTCCTGATGTATGGTGGAATTTTTTACGGAGTGTTGCCCACCGATCCTCATATTTCGTGGGAGTCTCATCTGGCAGGAGCAGTAGTGGGTTGCGTAACGGCCTTTAACTTGCAGAATAACAAAGTCTAACTCATGGATGCCACGGCAAAGAAATTATTAACTGACCTGAGAGCACGAAAGTATGCTCCGGTGTATTTATTGCAGGGTGAGGAAACGTTTTATATTGATCTGATTTCCAATTACATAGAACAGAATGTTTTAAGTGAAGCTGAGAAAGGATTTAACCAGGTTATCTTGTATGGTAAGGAGTCTCCAGTGAATGTTATCCTCAATAATGCAAAGAGGTTTCCGATGATGGCCGATCGTCAGGTTGTTATTGTGCGTGAAGCCCAAGAGATACCTGACCTTTCAAAAGAGATGGGGCAGAAGCTTCTCATCGATTACTTTACACGTCCCGTTCCAAGCACAATACTTGTATTATGTCATAAGTATAAAACGCTCGATAAGCGTAAGGAACTCGGGAAGAAAGCAGATCAATTGACAAATTCTTCAACATTTAAGAAGCCTTACGAAAATCAACTGCCTGAATTTGTTGAAGAATACATTAGCAGCAAGGGTTATTCAATGGAGGCCACTGGTGTTCAGGTATTGTGCGAATCTGTAGGCAATGATCTCAACAGACTTTCGAATGAGGTCGACAAAATGCTTATAGGAAAATCATCAGGAGCCCAAATAAGCGCGGATGATGTGATGTCTCAGGTAGGCATGAGTAGAGAGTACAATATTTTTGAGCTTCAGAAAGCGTTGATTGCTCAGGACGTTTTCAAAACATATCAGATCGCAGATTATTTTGCTAGTAATACCCGCAAAAATCCTCTTATTATGCTGGTAGCTTTTCTATTTAGCTTCTTCAGCAAGCTTTTATTAGCGGCGGCAAGTTCCGGTAGTTCTGAGAAAGAGTTGATTAATGTGCTAAAAATCAGCCCGTTTGCAGTGCGGGATTACATGAATGCTTTGCGTAAATTTTCTTTGCCCAAGATCATAGAAAATATTGCCCTGTTGAAAGAAGCAGACCTTAAATTAAAGGGTGTGAATTCCGGATCAGTGGATGAAGGACAGCTATTAAAAGAACTGGTCGTTCGGTTGATTCATTAGAAATGGATTAATTCTTGCAAGGGTAATCGTGATGCTGGATTATCCGACAAGAATGATTACTTTTGAACATGCTTCTTGTTATTTTTTGAAGCGCAAAAATTTTTTTAAACTGATTACGGCAATAAAGGGCCCAATCCGTTAGTTCTGAGAGAAAATCGCTAATGAAGAAAAGTACTCTTGTACTTACTGTTCTATTGTTCGGCTATTACTTTTCCAATGGCCAGGAAACCCTGGCCCAACAAAAGCCGGAACGCCTTTTTCAAACTGGTGTTGATTTGCTATCACATCATGAGTATGGAGCTGCTTATAAAGTCTTTGAAGAGTTCGCTAAGGTTAACTCATTGTCCGATTCGCGAAAGGCAGATGCAGAATATTATCAGGCTTTTTGTGCCCTTAATCTTTATCATGCCGATGGAGAGAAATTATTGCAAGAGTACATAGCTGCACATCCTGGTTATCCCAAAGCCATTACTGCGTATTATGATCTCGCAAACTTCTTCTATGCGGAAAAGAATTTCTCCAAAGCGATAAATTATTTCTCCAAAGTGGATTTTCCATCGCTCAGCAATGACCAGCAAAATACGGGACGCTTTCGCTGGGGCTACAGTTTGTTCAGCCAGAAAAATTTAAAAGAATCTCTCGACCAGTTCAATACAATTAAAGCACAAGGCGGTCAGTATGGTCCGGCGGCAAGTTATTATGCCGGATTTATCGAATCATCCAATGCGGATTATCCAAATGCGCTGATAGATTTGAAACGAGCTGAGGCAAATAATGCATATGCCACCATCGTACCTGTAATGATTACTAATGTTTATTACAAGCAGAAGGATGACAATGGCCTATTGACTTACAGTGAGATTGCACTTGCACGGGAAAATGTAACCTCAGCGGATGAGATTTCACTTCTTGCTGCTGAGACCTATTTCAGAAAAACAGATTATAAAAAAGCAAGTCCACTTTACGACGAATATATCGAAAGCCATGAAAACAATGCGGACAGAGGAGTCCTTTACCATGCAGGATATGCCGCAGCCGCGTCTGGTAATGATGATAACGCATTGCGCTATCTAAAGTCTTCGGCTTCAGATGCGGATTCTATTGGTGTATATGCGTCCTATTCATTGGGACTTTTATACCTAAAGCGCCTTGAAAAGCCTCTGGCATTGACAGCATTTGAACTTACGAAGAGATTCAAAAAAGATATGCGCCTTGCCGAAGAAAGCTTGTTTCAGGCGGCAAAGATCAATTATGAATTGGGTAAACCGGATATTGCTATTGGTGAATTTGAAACACTGCTGAGTGATTATCCCCAATCCGCGCATGCAACGGAAGTCAAAGAGCTTCTTTCACAAGCCTATGTAAATGCCAACAATTACAATAAAGCTATTGAATACATCGATGCTTTGCCAGGCAGAACTCCTGCCGTTAACCGTGCCTATCAGAAGGCGACTTATCTTAAGGGCACAGAATTATTCAATCGGGAAGACTATGCTCAGGCTGTTTCTTTTTTTGATAAATCATTGGGATACCCTGTTGACAAAGAATTGGTGGCCGACGCCAACTACTGGATGGGTGAAACTTATTCTGTTGGAAGAAAATATGATCTGGCGATTCCATCCTATGAGCATGCATTAATTGCCGCATCAACCCCAATGCTGATAAGGAATATTCGCTATGGATTGGGTTACTCTTATTATAATCTTCAACAATATGAAAAGTCATTGGTAAACTTTAAGGATTTTGCAGGGAAATCTTCTTCCTCTGACCTCAATTATCTTGATGGAATTGTACGTCTCGCAGATTCATACTACGCTACAAAGGTTTATCCGGAAGCTTTAACATTTTACAAGAAAGCCATACTCTTAAACTCAGTTGATGCTGACTATGCCCACTTTCAGTCTGGAATTATTCTTGCGATACAGCGCAGGTATAAAGAAGCCGATTCGGAATTTGAAGCTGTAACAAAGACGCCATCGTCACGATATGCAGAAGACGCATTATTTCAGCGGGCTCAGCTTGATTTTGAACAAAGTAGCTACTCCGCTTCGGTCAATCTTTACACTCAACTCATCAATTCGTCAAAGTCATCACGACTTCTTCCTTATGCTTTATCAAGAAGAGCGGCGTCATATTATAATCTAAAGAATTACGATTTATCAGCCAATGATTATATCGCAGTATTCGAAAAGTTTCCGACTCATCCAGTTGCCTCTCAGGATTTATTGGTTTTGCTGCAGGAATCTTTAAACCTTTCAAATCGTGCGGGTGAGTTTGATAAATACCTTGCACAGTTCAAAGAAGCAAATCCGGATGCAAAGGGGATTGAATCAGTTGAGTTTGAAACAGCAAAGAACTTGTATTTTAGTCAGAACTATACCAAGGCAATCGATAACCTGTCAAGGTATCTCATAAGCTATCCGGAGAGTCCGCGTGTCACAGAAGTAAAATATTATGAAGGTGAATCGTATTATCGCTTAAAAGATTTTACTAAATCATTGGAATTGTTCCAACAGATTGTGGTTGATGGAACGTTTACAATGCAAAACAAAGTTATTGCACGTCTTGCGGAATTGGAGTTTAAACTGGGTCGTTATCAAAATGCAGTACAGGCTTTCCAAAAGCTGGCGGTAATTGCTACCAATAAAAAAGAACAGTCCACGGCATGGAATGGATTGATGGAATCCTATTACCTGCTGGCACAGTATGACTCAACAGACATCTACGCCCGGAAATTACTTGAGCAGGGAAATGTAAACGTCAGTGCGCAAAATAAAGCCTCTGTTTATTTGGGAAAGACTGCCATGGCCAAAGGTGATTATGAGACCGCAAAGGATGAGTTTCTCACAACACTTAACACAGCCCGTGATGAATACGGTGCTGAGGCGAAATATTTATTAGGTGAGATTTTATATCTGACGAAAGAAAACAAACAGTGCTACGAAACGCTGTTGGCATTGAACAGTGATTTTGCTTCCTATCCTGAATGGGTAGGTAAATCATATCTTCTTTTGGTAGATAACTTCCTCGCGACGAGAGATGTATTCCAGGCAAAAGGAACTTTAAAATCATTGATTGATAATTTTCCGCGTACTGATATCCGCGATCTGGCAAAAGAAAAATTAAAAGCAATTGAACAGGATGAACTGAAGAAGAAGGCGGTAGATAAAAGTGATACAACAGGTAACAACAAATGAGATTACTTCAACAATTTCATAGAAAGAATTTATTACGATCCGTTCCCGGAAAGCCAGGTATTATTTCCTGGCTGGGATTTTTTTTCATATTCATCTTATCCTTTCAGGCATATAGTCAGGAACAATGGGATAAAGAGGGAGAGGGTGAGATAAAGGATGTGGAAATAGAAATTGTAAAAGACAGAAAAATTGTATTGCCGAGGGCCAGCCGTAATTTTGAAAAGGTGCCCCCGAGACCTTACGAGCCAATTAAACCAGCCATTACTTACGAATTCAAAAATTTCAAATTTGCTACTCCTGATTACAGACCCTCCATCCGGCCATTGAAATTAAAAGGAGAGGAGTTGTCGAAGATTTATGGAAACTATCTGAGCGCAGGTTTCGGTAATTACGCTTCATTTTTTGTAGAAGGAAGTATCACCACCAAACGCGATAAAAATAAATTTATGGGCGCTCATCTTTATAACCGGACTTTTGGAACCGGTCCTGTCGATGGAAAGAATTCTGGAGCGTCCAGTACGCAGCTTAATGTTTTTGGTAAGAGTATGGGAAAGGACATTACCGTCAGTGGTGAAGCTAACTATACAAATCGCGGGACGTATTTCTATGGTTATGATCCTGTCGTGGAAGTGAACCGAGATAAAATTCGACAGACCTATACACAGTTAGACCTGAATGCTGGAATTGAAAATACCCGAATTGGCGATTTTAATTATTCTTTAAAAGCAGGCTATAGCAACCTAACAGATCATTATCATGCAACAGAAGACGAAGTATCACTCGCATTCAATAGCGCCTATACAATCAATGAAACCAGCAAATTCATTCTTAATGCTGATTATTTCCTTATCAGCCGGAAGGATTCTTTAATTACGGCTTCACCTCGTAATCTCTTACGAATAAAACCTGCCTACCAATTCTCCCCGTTTGATAATCTTACGCTGACTACAGGTGTGAATATTGCATTACAAAGTGATCAATATAAGGGATCAAAGGACTTTCATCTTTACCCGCAGATCAAGGCTCAGTATAACTTGACCCGGTCAATGGAAATATATGGTATTGTAACCGGAGACATGGATAAGGTTAATCTTCATACGTTGGCTGCGGAGAATCTATGGATTAATTCCAACATATCGATCTATAATACCAACCGTTCGTTGGAATTCAGCGGGGGGTTAAAGGGAAAGTTAGGAAGAAAGGTTGCTGTAGGTGCAGGAGTGTCTGTTGCAGCATTGAAGAATTACTATTTCTATGTTGATCAGCGTGATAACGTAAATCCTGCGGGGACGTCAGTAGGCATTCAGGTTGATAAATTTAATATCGTTTATGATGGTAATACTAAGCGATTTAATCCTTTCGCTGAAATAAGTTTTGCGCAGGCTGAAGCCGTCAGTCTTTCACTTCGCGGAGATTATTTCAATTACAGCACTCAGGACATTAGCCAGGCAATTCATCGTCCAACCTACAGGCTTAGTGCTAATTCACGCTTTAACATTTATGAAAAGATTCTGTTGGAGGCTGGGTTTATTGCGCAAGGTGGTATGAAGTCATTGGATCCTGCGACAAGTACCTACATTTCATTGGACCCGGCCCTTGATTTGAATTTGAAAGGGAGATACTTTATATCAAAACAGATTTCTGCTTTTGTACAGTTGAATAACATGCTTTCAAGCAAGTATCCGTTGTATCAAAGTTATCCTGTAAGAGGTTTTCAGGTGTTGGCAGGAGTAAGCTGGAGTTTTTGAGGACTGACGAACAGTAGTAATTATTATTAATTTTACCTTAATTTTGTTTAGCATTTGATAAACATTAAACCCCCAAACAATGGCCATTAAGGATTCAAATGAAGATGAGTTAAAGAATAAGCAGGACAGTTCAGAAGACAACTTTGGTCTTCCTGACATTGAATACAAGCCTCTGGATCAACAAGCAGAGCAGACTAGCGCCAGTCATGTAAAAGAAGAAGTTACCTCTTCCTCTGAGAACACTGATTATAAGAGTTCTTATAGTGACTCTGCAGATTCAAGTGAAGATTCAGAACCTAAGTCTAAAGCGCCTGTTATTATCGGGATAGTGATTGTATTGGTGTTGGTTGTTTCCGGCTATCTCATTTACAATTTTGTCATCAGGCCAAAACAATTGGCGGCAGAAAAAGCAAAACAGGAGCAATTGGCTAAGGATGCTCTGCTAAAAAAACAGCGCGAAGAGGAAGCACGGTTGGCTAAAGAACGTGAAGATGAACGCTTACGACTTGAAGCGCTTGCAAAAGCAAAACCTGCCATCGGCACTATAGAAACTCTCACGGCGCGTACCAAACGTTATTATGTGGTCGTTACAAGTGATATTGATGATGATTTATTAATGGATTACGCAAAGAAGCTAAGCGCTAAAGGGATAAGTACTAAAATCATTCCTCCGTTTGGCGCAAAGAATTTCTTCAGACTTGCCATTGCTGATCACGAAACATTTGCATTGGCTCAAACAAACGCAGACGCTGCAAAAGCCGATTATGGTGGCGGCGTGTGGGTAATTAAGTATTAAAAAAGTGAATTTCATTCTGGTCTGATTTTTGACTTTTATCGACCGGATTATTTTTTAAACTATGCTGTTTACACAAATTGTTACCACTGCGACACCACCTGCTGAGGATGCGTTGTCGGTGATCGATCTTGCAATTAAAGGGGGCTTCATGATGATTCCGATCATCCTGAGTTCCTTTATCGCCATTTACATTTTTGTCGAACGTCTTCTGACAATCAATAAAGCAAACCAGAGCCCGGATGCTTTTGTAGGGAAGATAAAAGAAATGGTATTGCGCGGTGATATCAACGGCGCAAAATTATTATGCAGTCAATTTGATAGCCCGATAGCCCGCATGATTGAAAAAGGTGTAACGCGAATAGGAAGCCCTCTCAAAAACATAGAAGCTTCGATTGAGAATGTTGCAAAGCTTGAGCTCTTTAAACTTGAAAAGAATCTTTCCATCCTGGCCACTGTTTCTGGCGCAGCTCCAATGATGGGGTTCCTTGGCACGGTTATCGGTATGGTTGAAGCATTTATCTCAATTGCCCAGGAAGAGGGCTCTGTGAGCCCCAAATTGCTTTCTTCAGGCATTTATACCGCTATGATCACGACCGTTGCCGGATTGATCGTGGGTATCATGGCTTACCTGGCCTACAATTATCTTGTAACAAGGGTGTCCAAAGTAGTTCACAAAATGGAGTACTCGTCGATAGAATTTATTGATCTTCTTCAGGAGCCACGTTAACCCGGTTTGCGATGAAACTTCAATCCCAAAATAAAATCGATGCCTCGTTCAGCATGGCTTCCATGACGGACCTGATCTTTTTATTGCTGGTCTTTTTCATGCTCACGTCTTCATTTGTTACGCCGTCAGGTTTGCCTGTCAATTTACCTTCCAGTATTGCCAGTACCATTGAAGTGCAAAAGGTTTCTGTTACCGTAACAAAGGACCTTCAATATTTTGTTAATGATAAAAAAGTAACAAAAAATACACTTGAGTCCGAGCTCAAACGTAATCTCTCCGGACAAAGTGGAGTAGTTGTATTGCACATTGACAAAAGTGTCCCGACGGAAGAACTTGTTTATGTTGCCGGGATAGCGACATCTCTTAAAGCGAAAGTTACCATTGCCACAAAGCCGAAATAATTATGGAAGCCCGGGAGCAGGAGAAAAGAAATAGAAGAATTGGTTTTCTTACTTCGTTGGGAATCCATGGAGCACTGTTTCTGGCACTTTTCTTTTTAGTGGCATGGAGAGCGCCTGATCCTCCGCTTCCTGAATTTGGTATTGAACTGAATTTCGGATTGGATGCAGAAGGAAGTGGCGATGTACAACCTGAGACTCCGGTAGGTGAAGAAACAGATCAAACATCCGAGACACTTGAGCAGCCAACGGTAGCTCAACCAGAAGAAGTAAAGCCCGAAGTGAAAGAAGAAATTAAGGAGACAACTCCGGAGAAAGCAGTCGAGCAGGCTGTCTCTCAGGAAGAGAGTCCTGTGGTAGTAAAAGAAGAGAAGAAGAAAGAGGTTAAAAAAGATATTGTAAAAGATAAGCCAACGGAATCCTCAACAAAAGAAAAGGTAGTTGCCGAGTATAAGAAAGATGAGAAGAAAGATGCGACTGCAACGGATGCATCAAAGAAAGGCACTACGGGCAGTCAGGGAGATGATGTGAACAAGACAGGTGATAAGGGTAGTCCCGAAGGCAAGCTTGATGCAAAGTCGCTGTACGGTACACCTGGTGGTGGAGGTGGGGGCGAGGGAGACGGACTATCAATGTCCGGGTGGTCATGGGCAAGTCCTCTCAAGGAGGTCGACCTTCCAGATAATGAGAATGGTAAAGTGGTATTTGAAATTGAGTGTGATGAAAAAGGCGAGATCACAAGAGTCGATACGAAGGAGCATGGCCTTAGTGCTCCCGCTGAGAAAATATTAAGAGACCTAATTCGCGAAAATTCATTGGTTCGTGACCATAATTCCAAAGGAAGAATACCTGAGCGATCAAAAGGAACAGTAACCTTTACGCTGAAGACTAAGTAAAGTACTTTAACTTACTATTTATCAGTCTTATACAAATTACGAGCTATAATTTCAGGTAAGCTTTTTGGAAGTAATCCGACGGCTTTTATAGTAATCCAATTCATAAATCCTGGAATGATTTCGGCTTTTCCGGCAAACATTCCATCAATGGCAATCTTTGCAACTGGCTCTGGCTTCATGCTGAACTTCTCGGCTTTTTCTTTCATGAATCCAAGATTCGCCCGATCAACAAAACCTGTAGAGGTCGCTCCCGGACTAACACATGAGACTGAAACTGGACCATCTTTTAATTCCCATCGCAAGCCTCGTGAGAACAATACTACGAAGGCTTTGGTAGCTGCGTAGGTGGCTAATGTTGGAACAGC
>JANYDR010000167.1 GCA_025363495.1 Cyclobacteriaceae bacterium
GAAATAAAAAACGAATAATAAAAACCACTCTAATGAAAAATATTGGAATTATACTCATTGTACTTGGAGCCATTATGATGGCCTTTACTGGTTTCAATCTTGTAACCAAAGAGAAAGTAGTTGATATCGGCCCGGTTGAAATCAACAAAGACAAGAGTCATCCCGTTCAGTGGTCACCAATCTTAGGTGGTGTATTACTGGTAGCGGGGGTGGTCGTTGCAATGACCGGAAAGAAAAACTAATATATAGAGGATGACATTTTTAATAATTATAGCATGAAAAGAACAGAAATTATCAACAACAGAATCGTGAATTCAGTGGAGCAACTTGCCCGCTTCCTAAAGCAGGGAGATATTTTTCGTAAACCACGTGGAAACACAAAGTATAAATTTGAGCAGCTTGTTGCGGATCAGAATCTTGTTATCTGCGAGAACCTTGACACTCATTTATCTGAGCAAATTTATTGCAACTCGCCGGTATTCAGATTGATGGGGATATAATCACCCCAAGTTGAAAGTATGTCAATACCAAACAAGACCTCATGATGAATACCAATCGTCTCTCCAAAACAATTGTAGCGGCACTTAATAATCAAATGACCAAAGAAGCTCATGCTTCTCAGATTTATTTGTCCTACGGTGCGTGGGCGGATAGTAACGGTTTTGGAGGGATCGCAAATTTCCTTTTCCGGCATGCGCAGGAGGAACGTAATCATATGATGAAGATCCTTGAATACATTCTTAAAAGGGGTGGAGAAGTTAAAGTAACGGCAATCCCAGCGCCGCCACCGAACCCAACCAGTATTAATAATTGCTTTGAAAAAGTATTTGGCCATGAGGTGGATAATACCACCGCTGTTTATAAGGTTGTTAAAATGAGCCTTGAAGAAGAAGACTGGGCGACATGGAATTTCATGCAGTGGTTCGTAAAAGAACAAACTGAGGAAGAAACCCTTGCTCTTAACCTGCTCGATAAAATTAAAATTGCGGGTGGTGAGAAAGCGGAAAAGACCTCACTGTATTCATTGGATAGAGACCTGGCAACCACTCCAGATGATGCAAAATTAGCCCAGGATATTACTGCTGATAATCCGTAAGTGTCTCATTTTGATTCAAATTTAAGCAAGTGTAGAATTTTCTCTACACCTATTCCTTATTGCCTATCCTGATATTATTACAGAGAGCTAAAATCATTTCTTCTGGCGGGAACATTTCTTGCATTAGCTTGTCATATTCTTACTACTATGACCTATCACTGGGACCCACATTTTCACGCTTACACTTTTAAGCAGGCACTAGTTTGCGGGGTGAAATAAAGAAGGTAAGAGTGGTTCTATCTCAAAAACTGATAAAGGCTTTCAAAAGATTATTGAAAGTAATTGGATGGATAAGTGTGTCGATACTTTCTCTTCTTATCCTCCTCATCATTGCAATAAGAATTCCGGCTGTTCAGGATTTGATTGTTCAAAAGGCTGTTTCGTTTCTCGAAGAAAAAATAGGAACTACTGTCACCGTTAAATCGATCGTACTATCTTTTCCAAAGAATATTGTTGTGAGTGATCTTTACCTCGAGGATCAGTCGGCTGATACGCTGTTGTTTGCTTCAGATCTTCTTGTCGATATCGATATGTGGGCCCTGCTGAATAAGAAGATTGAGCTTAATGAAATTCAGTTAAGTGGGGCGAAAGCTGCGATCCGTAGGTCAAAGACAGACCGCACTTTTAATTTTGATTACATCGTGCAGGCTTTTCTTAGCAAGAGTCCTGTAGTGGTCGACACTACATCTTCACCCTGGCAATTTTCTGTTGAAGAAGTTGCGCTTAAAAAAATATCGTTATTGTATGATGATCAGTTTGCCGGAGACAGTGTCAATCTAAAAGTTGGAGAATTTATTGTTAAAATAAATGAGTTTGATCTGGAGAAATCTCTTTTTAAAATTTCTTCTATCAATTTAAACGATACAAAAGTTACTGTCCGTCAATCTCCGGTAGAAAGATCAGGAACCGTCCCTGGTACAAGTCCATCGGTCCCGTTTCCATTTGATATTGATTTTGATAAGATGCACCTTGAAAATGTCGACTTGTCGTATGATCAAATAATCACAAAACAATCCTTGCATCTGATCGTGGGAGAACTTGCGGTTAATGCAAAGAGAGTTGATTTTAAACAGCAGTCAATCAACCTCGAAAGTATTGAGCTTAAAGAAACTTCCGTCGCCCTACGGGATGCTCTGTTAGCAAAAAAACTTTCCAACGCTAATAACATCAATGGAGATAATGGGTTTGATCTGGCTATTCCGTGGAGTATTCATCTCGGCAAATTGATTCTTACGGACAACACATTTCAATATGATAATACCAATACGCCTGTTAGTCCTGGAGTTGACTATAATCACTTGTTGATTTCATTTTTGAACACCAGGGCGGAGAAAATGGAAATAAAGAATAATTCGATAGGCGTGAATTTGAAAAACATTTCCTTTCACGAGAAGAGTGGATTCTCAATTCAATCGCTTTCCGCCGAATTGCAATTAACTGCCACCAGATTGGATGTAAAGAAATTATTACTTGAATCAGAATATTCAAGAATTGCGTTGGAGGCGACTGCCTCATTCAGGTCACTCGCAGCTCTTGGGAAGGAATATGATAAAGCCCGGATAAAATTTGAGACAAAAAAATCGATTATATCCCTTAGGGATGTATGCCTTTTTATTCCCTCTATTATTGACAGTTTGCCTGCTTATTTACCAGTCGCATCTCAAATTGGTATTGACATGCTGGCAAAAGGATCAATCCGTGATCTGACCATTGATAGATTCTCTTTAAAAGTTCTTGATTCCACTTCACTGGTATTTCATGGCAATTTCAGAGGTCTTCCTGATTTAAGAAATACGAAAGTGGATCTGATGATTGACCGATTTTATTCTACCGGGTACGATGCAAAGCTGATTCTACCCGATACTTTACTTCCTGATTCAATTCGTCTCCCACGTTGGGTGGAGGTTAGAGGTGGTTGGAAGGGTACTGTAAAAATACCTGAATTGAATGTTGTGTTGGCCAGTGATGTTGGTGAGATAGATGTTGATGGAAAATTTGATTTTACTGATGTGGCGAGATATAATGCCAGAATAGAAACTAAAGCATTAAACATCGGACGAATTCTCAGGAAAGAGGCTTCGATGGGCAAGCTCAATCTTCAGGCAGATATAAAGGGCTCGGGTGAGAAAATCGAAAATATGGATGTTACAGTCGATCTTACTGTAAGGGAATTTCAATACAATCAATACGACTATCGGGATATAAAAATTAAAGGATCTTTAAAGAGGTATTTCTTTTCAGGTGAAGCATCGTTAAAAGATAAAAACATTGACCTTGAAATTAAAGGGGACCTTGATTGTCAAAAAGAGAAAACATATAAGCTCGCTGTAGTATTGGCCAGCGCTGATCTACAAGCACTGCATCTATCAAAAGATCCGATTAAAGCAAGGGGAACGATGGATATAAATCTAACAACCACTGACTTTAAATCAATTAACGGAAATTTAGATGTTAGAAAGGTCGCCATTTTCAATGGGAAAAATCTTTATATGGTAGACTCGCTCTTGTTTGCATCACTCGATCAGGATGGAACAAGTAATTTCTCCATACGATCAGATGTTCTTACTGCAGATTTTAACGGGACTTTTAATCTGTTTGCCCTGTCGACAATAATGAAGCAACATGTCAATCACTATTTTTCTTTGCAGAGTGACAGAATAACGGCCTTCAAAGAGCCACAGAATTTTAAATTCGATATCGCTATAAAAAATACTGACCTCCTCACCGAAATAATTTTTCCGGAACTGGACTCTTTTACACCCGGTAAAATCAGCGGATCATTTGATAGTGAGACTCAGGTCATGAGAATGGAAGTGAACTTGTCGAGGGTAAAGTACGCCAATACAGGGATAGATTCCCTTGCTTTAAAAATCACATCGGACATCAAGGCCCTGGACTATAAGCTAAGGTTAAGGAATCTGACATTTGACACCGTAAGGATAGATGATTTTCAATTGGGCGGTAGAATTGCCCACGACTCCATAAGCATCAGTCTGCAAATACTTGATTCAATTGCGAAGCAGAAATACGTTTTGGGTGGAGTTATAAGAAGCCAGGGTGATAGATTCAGGTTTCATTTAATTCCCGGACAGGTAAAACTGAATTATGATGAATGGAAAGTGCCGGGAGATAATTTCCTTGATTTTGGATATGGTAGAATTGCAGCCAGTAATTTCAGTATATCAAAGGAATCTGAAAAAATTGCCCTTATTACAGATTCAAAGGACGCAACTCTCTCAATAGAATTTGAGCAATTGCAGCTTGCTGACCTGACTCATATAATTGCAGGTTCAGTGCCAGCAAGTGGAGTGCTTGATGGGAATTTCAAAATCACCACAGCCCACGAAGGAGATTTTAATTCTAAGCTTCAAATCCATGATTTGATAATTTTAGGAAAGCCTTTTGGAGAATTGACTTTTGCGATTGCTCATTCACAGGACCGTTATAATCTCGAGCTATTAATAAAAAGCGCGACCACTGACGTTAAAACAACTGGATATTACATTTCCAAATCATCGGGTTCGGAATTTAATCTTGAAGCGAATCTTGGTCCTCTTGATTTGGAAACAATTGAACCCCTCAGTTTCGGTAAGCTGAAAAATGTGAAGGGGCAAGCTATTGGAAATTTAAAAATTACCGGAACGGTAAAACTACCTTCAATCAGGGGAGACATTAGTTTTAAAGATGCGTCCTTCCAGTCGAAGGACCTTAATAGTTCTTTCACGCTGCAAAACGAAAAAATATCTTTCCAGCCATCAGGAATTACTTTTAATAATTTCACCATTAAGGATGAAAAGAACCAAGAGGCAGTTATTCGCGGGTCAATTTTAACGGAGGCTTACAGAGATTTTGATTTTAACCTGCGAATTACATCGAAGAATTTTCAGGTTCTGAATACCACGGCCAATAACAAAGAGCTTTATTATGGACTACTAAAGATCAATACAGACATGAAGATAACAGGTAACGTCAATGAGCCTGTTATCACAATGAATGTGAGCCCCAGTAGTGATACTAACGTGACGTATGTTGTGCCCCAATTCGAAAAAACGATTCTGGAACAAAAGGGAATTGTTGAGTTTGTAGATAGAGATGAGGTAAAGGATCCGTTCCTTTTGAATATTCATCTTGAGGATACTGTTAAAACAAACAATCCATTCAAAGGAATTGACCTTACCGCGCATCTCGAGCTGAATGACCAGGCGATACTGAATATAGTAATCGATCCCCTTACAGGTGACAAGCTTGCAGTTCAGGGAAGTTCAACACTTACGCTTGAGATCAATCCCGCTGGTGACATCACTCTTGCAGGCAGGTATG
>JANYDR010000237.1 GCA_025363495.1 Cyclobacteriaceae bacterium
CTAATTTTCTCTCGCATAGGTTTCTGCTTTTAAAGTGACTTTAATTGTTAGACTAATTAAAGTTCGCAGAAACTTGTGCACTTTTTCAAACATACTGACTATCGGATTTTACGGATAAAGAATAAAAGACTTTTGTGCATGATTAAATTACAACAGATTGGCAGCGAAGCTGCACTCATCTGTGAAATCCTATAACTATCGGATATTTACCGTTAAAAATCGTTTCAGCAAATTTCCGTAATCATTCTCTTGCTGGCCAAAAAAATGACGCAGATTTGCAGCTTCGCTGCCTATCTGCGAAATCCGATAGCTATCGAATCTGTGCAATCTGTGGCAAAGTTTTTTGTTCCTTCCCGCGGGTTAGCAATAATGCCTTACCCTAAAGGAGTCTTAAAATCCGTGGCAGAATTCTGGCACAGCACTGACGAAGTCATTAATCCTTGTCTTTCGCTCCATGAGTTGTCAATCAAAATAAGTGTCTATTGGATCAGTGGAAAACACCAACTACATACAGTGAAATCTAACTCGACAATGTAGGATCACTTACTTCTTCAAATCAGATTTGACAGCAGTAGAGGGCTTTACTGTATTCCCATCCGCATCGATCTCAACAATTTCAACGAATCCGATTTCCCTGAGACCGGCAATGATCTTCTCTTTATCGCCTACAATAAGCCATGTAAGTTTATCCGGATTAATTAACTGCTTGCTTACTTTTCTTACATCTTCCAACGACAGATTTCTTACATTCTTATCGAAGTTTTTGTAATAGTCAACCGGCAGGTCATATTTAATGATCTCTTCAATGGAAGAACTTACTGCGTTGTTGGTTTCCCAACGACCTGGCAATTGTAAGGAAGTGTTAGTTTTTGTCCGGTCAAATTCCTCCGCAGTAATAGGCCGGTCGCCTGTGATGGCTTTGTATTCCTTTATAATTTCCAGTACAGATTCTTTCGTCTTATCTGTTTGAACGGGTGCAACAGCTAAGAACGGACGCTGGCCTTTAGCCTCCATAAGGCGCGTTCCGGCTCCATATGACCAATGTTTATCTTCGCGAAGGTTCATATTTAACCTGGAAGTAAAATCACCTCCAAAAACATTTTCCATCGCCTCGCGTGCTATTTCATTAACTTTTCCATAAGGATCAACAAGACTTCCTGCCATAATAGTGGATTGCTTGCTTTCCGGCTTATCAATCAGGTAAACCGTATTAAATTTTCCGGCAGCACCTCCTTTAATATTCTTTAGGGGAACTTCACCTCGTTTCCACCCTTCAAATCTTTTTTCCAAAGAAGCTACCAGCTCTTTCATATCAATATCACCAACCACAATTAGTTTCGCGTTGTTTGGCTTAAACCAGGTGTCATAGAATTTTAAAACATCCTCACGAGTGATTGATAGTACAGTTTCAGTATAGCCGCTTCCCGTTAATGGATTGCTGTAAGCATGACCGGCGCCATATAGAAACTTAGGCAAAGCTCTCATCGCCATTTGATTAGGTTGAGTTCCTTCCCTTTTAATAGTATTTAACTGCAATTCTTTTAATCGTTTAAATTCATTATCCGCGAAAGCAGGATTGAGAATTATGTCTGCATACAGATCCAACGCCTGATCAAACGTATACTGGAGAGTGCTCATTTCAACATATGAAGCATCAAGATCTGAATAAGAAAAAATAGTGCTCCCCAGCGTTTGAAGCCGGTCACTGATCTGTAAAGAACTCAGTGCTTTTGTTCCTTCGTCCAGAAGATTCATCGCCAGACTGGTTGTTCCTGCCTTTGAAAACTGGTCAGCAGCGTAACCTGCGTCTACAACAAGCTCAAGAGAAATATTGGGAGCTCCGGTTCTCTTTGCTAAAGTTACAGTCATACCATTTTTCAACGTAGCGGTCTGAAGGTCAGGAAAATAAGAAGGCGGTTGTGGCGTTAAAGCAGGAATTTTACTACGATCAGCTTCTACTCCAGAGACTTGATAATTAGGAAACGGCGTACAAACAATCACATGCTTTCCGGATGTGAGCCAATGTTTAACCGCATTTTGAACATCTTCTATTGTTGCTGTCGCAATCCACTTTAAATCATTCTTATAGGAATCAGGATTGCCACCGAAGATTTCAGATTCAGCAAGAATATCCGATTTACCTCCAAAGCCGCCAATTCTTTCAAGTCCTTTTATAGTTTGTGAAAATAAATCAGCTTTCGCCCGATCAAGTTCTTCCTGAGTAGGTCCCTTTTCAATAAATTCATTAAGTACCGCATTTACAGATGCCTCAACACTTTGGACATCCTTTCCAGGTTTTACTCTTACCGACACAACAAACTCTCCAGCCATTTCCCGTGTTCCATTATATGAACCAACAATAGTTGAAACCTGATCTTCATAAACAAGTTTCTTATAGAGTCTGGAGCTTTTGCCACTTGTAAGAATCTGAGAAGCAAGATCAAGATAGTCCACATCTGGTACTCCCCATTGAGGCGAATTCCAATACATCTGTATTCTCGCTTCAGTTACTCTATCCTGATATGATTGCCTGGTATCACTCAACCGTCGTGGCACGTTCACTTCCGGCTTTATCAAGGCTGGACCCGCCGGAATATTTCCAAAATACTTTTTGACTTTGGCGATGACCTCGTCGGTTTTAATATCGCCAGCAATGGAAATAACGGCATTGGCGGTGCCATAATATGTCTTAAACCAATTCTTAACATCTTCGAGGGATGCAGCATTCAAATCTTCCATTGATCCAATCGTTGTCCAGCTATAAGGATGACCTGCCGGATAAAGAGCTTTCGCAACCATTTCACGCTCTCTTCCGTAAGGTTGATTCTCACCCTGACGCTTTTCATTTTGAACCACACCGCGTTGCTCATCAAGTCTACCCTGATCAATTACGCCTAAAAGATGTCCCATTCTATCGGACTCCAGCCATAAGATCTGATCAAGAGCGGCCACCGGGACATTCTGAAAATAATTTGTTCTGTCACTATTCGTCGTCCCATTAAGATCAGTTCCGCCGATCGACTCAAGTAGTTTGAAATAATCGTTATTGTAGTTTTCACTTCCGTTGAACATCAAATGTTCAAAAAGATGAGCAAAACCACTCTTACCAGGCAGTTCATTTTTTGAACCGACATGATACCATATATTCACACCTACGATTGGTGCTTTATGATCTTCGTGCACAATAAGTCTTAGTCCGTTATCCAGAACAATTTTTGTATAAGGAAGATTGACGTTGTCTGGATTTACTAAACGTTGAGCCGTAATGGTTCCAGCACTTAGTCCAAATAAGATCAGAAAGAATATTTTCATTTTTATTTTTTTATGGTATCCAAAATTCTCAGCAAAAAGAAAACCCCGACAAGCGGGGCATGAAAATATAAAGCTAAAAATGAATTATCAAGGTTTTACCTGGCTATCGTGCTTCTGCCTCCGGATATTCCTGCTGGCACGGTTCTGCTCGCGGTTCAGTTTTGATTTTTCGGCAGGCGTGACGGTTCCATCAGCTTTAGCTCTGCGCTCTGCGCGCCGAATGTGACGCTGCTGCGCATTTAGCCCAGCAGCTTCTTTATTAGTTAATTCTCCTGACGCTCTACCCTCCCGAATACGTGCACGCTCAGCACTTTCACGAACATCTGCTTTGGGAGTGGCATCCTGCGCGAAAACACTCAGTCCACCCAGTATAAAGAGTGATATAAATACAATTTCCTTTTTCATAATCTGTGGTTTTTCTGTTTGACTACCAAAAACTCTGTGGGTTTAATTATCACTCAAAAAAATCATGCCGGAACCGGTTGCACAACTTCAGCCGGGATCTCAATTATAAATTCGGCCCCATTTCTAGACGATGACTCTAATTTTATCGAACCGCCCATGCGGTCAACCAGCGTTTTCACTATTGCAAGACCCAATCCGTTTGAGTTCTCCCCTGCAGTTGGCCGGGCGCTCAACTTCTTAAATTTCTGGAACATGAGTTTCTTGTCTTCATCAGAAAATCCGGGGCCTTTATCTTTCACGGAAATCTGCAGCAATCCATTTTGCCAGGATCCCTTTACTTCAATGGGCTCGTTACGGGGTGAAAACTTAATTGCATTGGACACCAGATTATCAATAATTCTCCCAAGATATCCCGGTTCAGAAATAATTTTTTGCCCAACGCTGCTTTCAGCCTTTAAATGAATTCCTTTTCCGTCGGCAATACCAAGGAATGAATGGACTCTTTCTTTAAAAAACTGGTCAAACTCAAAAGAAGAAGGCTCTGGATTTTCACTTAACTCCTTCCAGGAGTGTACATCAAGCAAGTCCATAATAAGATCAAGACCCCCGCGGGTACTTTCTTTTATCAAGCGCACATATTCGTGCTGATTGTTATTGAGATTCCCCTCTAGCTCGAGGATTCTCACCAGGCCATGTATTCTATTGAGCGGCGATTTCAAATCGTGAACCACAATATTCATCAATGTATCCTTTTCATTGTTGAGTTTATCCAACTCATGATTACTGTTGGATAAGATTTCATTTTGTTTCGCAATCTCTTCCCTTTGTTCAAGTATGTGAAGATTTTGATCTTCAAGCTTTCGATTCGTTAGCTTTCTTTTTTGACTAATTCGCCAGATTAAAATTGCTAATGACGCAACTAATATTGCCACAATCCATAACAACAAATTTTGAGAACGTTGTCTTACAATGAGTGATTCATCCTGTACCTGCCTTGCCTTCAATGACTCATTTTCTTTTTCCGCTTTCTCAATTTGAAGTTGGAATTGCAGCCTTTCAATCTCCCTGTTCAAATCCGAATTCTGAATCTTCTCATTAAGTATCTGATAGATATCATGATATTCTTTTATTTTACCAGGGTTGTGTTGATAAGAATAGACAATACTTAGAAGTTGCGCAGCGTCCCGCTGGAATACAAGATTACCTGACTTCTCAGAAATTAAATAAACATGATTAAGGGCCACCAGCGCCTCATTGTTTTTCTTATCTTCAAGCTTACATTTTGCCGATAGCAACCTCGCACGAAGGAATATCTTTTGGTTGGTCTTTTCAGTGACTCTATTCAAAACATCAGCCGCCATCTTTTCCGATTCCTTAATTCTCTTTTCAGTAAAAAGAATTTCAGCAATACCTATTTTCAATTCTGCCTTTGTTACCTCATCGTTAACCAACAGAGCAATTGAGTCCGCTGAAGCGAATTGATGGAGTGCCAATGGAGTGCTGTCCATTTCCTCATATACCAGACCTAATTCCATATATGCCGAAGTGATCGCCCTTGGGTCCCCTAATTCTTTTCGAAGAGCCAACGCCTTTTCGGAATTCTCAAGTGCCCTATTAAAATCTTTCTTCGATCTGAACAATGTTGCCAAACTCCGATAGACATAGGCAAGTCCTGACTTATCATGAATTTTATCAAATAGATCCTCTGCTCTTAAAAAGTCGGTATACGCACGCACCAAATCACCCTCATCAAAAAATATTCTTCCTGCATTATTGTATCCATGAGCTAATTGAACTGTATCGTGTTGATCAAGTGCCACATCTATTGAACGATATTGATAATCCAGTGCTGATTTATAATCCCCCTGGTTGGCCATGGCAAGACCTATGAAACTAAGCGGTCTGGCCAGCGTTTTATTAACTTTTAGTTGCTTTCCTAATTCGTAGGCTCGAGTACAATAGAAAATTGTGCTGTCCGGAAAAGAATAGCGGTATTCAAACCCTATCGTATTCAGAAGATCAAATTGTTTTTCAACCGTGCCTGAATGCAAGGCATGTTTGAGACTGTCCAGCACTTTCAGATTTTGACAAAAAGCTGTAATAGAAATAAAATACAGTATTGCTGCAATGATAATTCCGCGAGGATAGAACTTACTACAAATCATGAAAGCCTAAGATTCTATTATTTGGTTACTAAATATAAATGTAAAGGTTGCCTGTAACTAAACTGATTTGATGTAAGTAAATCTGTGAAAATCAAACTTTTGCCTTGATTATGTAAATTAAGACTTGAAACTGACACGGACCGATGCTAATCTTTCTCAAGAAAATTCATGTCCCGTCCAAACGTCTCCTGAATAGCTGTAAGGGCAATCAATGCAACGCAAATGGTAAAGACACCTATGATCAAGGCCCCATATATTACACCAGAATCACTATCAGCAAATTGTCCACGGAGATACCGGAAAGACAACGTTAATGGCACGACAGTACCCCGGATAAAATTCGGAGCTGAAGTAGCTACAGTAGATCGCAAATTCGTCCCAAACTGTTCTGCCGCGATGGTGATGAACAACGCCCAATAACCAATACCAACTCCAAGTAAGAAACATGTAACATAAAAATAAAACACTGAACGGCCTGGAGTAAACAAGTAAAGCAAAAACATAAATAGTGTCAGGAAAATATAAAACAGCACAACTTTCTTTCGGGATTGTAAGAGCTGACTGATGAAGCCACTACTAAGATCACCTACCGCTAAACCTATATAACTATACATTACTGCATCACCGGCAGATATGACACCATCTATATGCAGCGCCTCGGCAAACTCAGGAGAAAACGTAACCAGAATACCAATGGTAAACCATATTGGCAATCCGATAAAAATAGTACCCATGAATTTTTTAAATCTCGGACCGTTGGTAAACAATTGAAGAAAATTTCCGCGCTGAACTGTCTGCTCTTTAAGTTTTAGGAAAACTCCTGATTCAAATACGCTGACTCGTGCGATAAGCAGAAGTAGTCCAAGTCCGCCGCCAATAAAAAAAGCAATCCGCCATTCAAATTGTTTAGCAACAAAATTGGCTAATACCGCGCCCATCAATCCAACACTTGCCACAAGTGTTGTTCCATATCCCCGAAGGCGCGTTGGCAATACTTCAGCGACTAATGTCACACCCGCGCCCAGTTCGCCTGCAAGTCCAATGCCTGCAATGAACCGAAGCACTGCATATTGATTCACTGTTGCGGCAAAGCCGTTGGCAATATTTGCGATTGAATACAACAGAATAGAACCAAACAGGACAGAAAGCCTTCCTCTCTTGTCTCCCATGATTCCCCAGATCAATCCACCGATCAACAGACCCGTCATCTGAACCTGAAGAAGAAATTCTCCCTGCGTAAAGAGTTGATCATCCGGCACCCCCATTGAGCTTAAGCTCGGTCTCCTGACTATGCTGAAGAGCAATAAATCATATATATCTACAAAGTACCCGAGGGCAGCAACAATAACAGGTACACTAAAGAGACCTCTTGAATTTTCCTCTTTCATCGTCAGGCAAAATAGGAATAATTGAGACATTCTCAATAACGCAGTCGCGTTGATTAGATCAATCTGCTTTCCGCTTTAAACTCCTTATCACCTTTGGTAAAAACACAAATTCATTTAAATTAGAAATTCATTAATCTTGAAAAAAGTGTAATCAAAATGAACCACAGACCCTCTCTCCTCATCTTTCTGGTGTGCCTTACATGTTTGACAAGTTTTGCGCAGAAAAAAGCACCTACCAGCAAAACAGTGAGTTTTGACGAAAAACTATACAATGCCATTGAGTGGCGAAGCATTGGCCCGTACCGTGGAGGCCGGTCAGCTGCAGTTACGGGTGTACCTGGGAAACCCAATCTATATTATATGGGGGCAACAGGTGGTGGTGTTTGGCGAACTAATGATGCCGGTAATTCATGGGAAAATATTTCCGATGGCTATTTCGGTGGGTCCATCGGCGCCGTTGCAGTCAGTGAATGGGATAATAATGTGATTTATGCAGGCGGTGGAGAAGAGTCAGTTCGGGGCAATGTGTCTTATGGATACGGAATGTTTAAGTCAACAGACACCGGTAAATCATGGGTATCTATTGGACTCAAAGAATCACGTCATATCCCCCGAATCAGAATTCATCCCAAAAATCCGGACCTGTTGTATGTCGCGGTATTAGGAGATCTTTTTAAGCCTACTGAAGAACGCGGTGTGTATCGATCGGATGATGGCGGCAAAACATGGAAAAGAATTCTTTTTGCAAATGCTAGCGCAGGAGTAGTGGACCTGGTTATGGATCCAAATAATCCAAGGATACTTTTCGCTTCCACCTGGAGAATTAAACGAACACCCTACAGCCTTGAAAGTGGTGGCGAAGGTTCGGGTTTGTGGATGACTAAAGATGGCGGAGACACATGGATAGATATTACAAAGAACGAAGGTTTACCAAAGGGCATTTGGGGAATTACTGGTCTCGCAGTGTCTCCGGTAAATTCCAATCGCGTTTATGCACTTATTGAAAATGAAAACGGTGGCGTACATCGCTCAGACGATGGTGGCAAAACCTGGAAGCGCATGAATGAAGATCGTAATCTTCGTCAGCGCGCCTGGTATTACTCGCGTATTTATGCTGATACAAAGGACGAAGATGTATGTTACGTCATGAATGTTTCCTATCACCGTTCAAAAGATGGTGGTAAAACATTCCAAACATTTAATGCCAATCACGGTGACCATCATGATTTATGGATAGCTCCGGAAGACAATCAACGAATGATAATCGCAGATGACGGAGGCGGTCAGATTTCCTTTGATGCTGGTGAAAATTGGACTACTTACTATAATCAGCCCACTGCGCAGTATTACCGCGTAACTACAGATAACCATTTCCCATATCGGATTTATGGCGCACAGCAAGACAATACGACCCAACGAATTCTTCATCGCACTGATGGAGGTTCAATTGGCGAACGCGATTGGAACGTTTCTGCTGGAGGCGAAAGTGGCTTCCTGGCAATCGATCCAACAAACAACGACATTGTCTATGGTGGTAGTTATGATGGACTATTGGAAAGAAAAAATCATGTAACAGGAGAAAGCA
>JANYDR010000240.1 GCA_025363495.1 Cyclobacteriaceae bacterium
AAATTTCCACCAAATCAAGACCCTGATCCTGTGCCAATTTTATAGCCACTTGAATGGGATATACATCAACTTTGATGTTCTCGCCTACAACCCTTACTTGAGGTGAAGTGATGCGCTCATTCACGCGATAAGGTTCTTCTACTACTCTCGGACGGAAGCCCCTTGTATAGGGACGCGGACGGTTACTGCCAGGTATAAATGCCACTCGTTGGGTTTATGTTTAACATCAAAAAAAGCTGTTTTTACAAACAGGCCGCAAATATCACCATATTTTCAATTTTTCCACGTGAAAAAGATTGAAATATTTAAGAATTAAGCCTGTACAGGCATTGAAAATTCTTTCAAAAACTGCTGTACAAAGACCTCCAGCGCAACAGAACCCTTGTCCCCCTCACCATGCCTTCGCACAGCAACCATGCCTTCAGCGGCCTCTTTCTCACCAACAATCAACATATAGGGCACTTTCTTTACCTCTGCGTCCCTAATCTTACGACCAATTTTCTCATCCCGGTCATCCAGGAAGCCACGGATATCCTGATTCTTTAATTCCTGGATTACTTTTCCAGCATATTCATTGAAACGCTCAGAAATTGGCAAGACGGCCACCTGCTCAGGCGAAAGCCAGATCGGGAAATTTCCAGCGCAATGCTCTATCAAAACCGCGATAAACCTTTCCATCGAACCAAAAGGCGCACGATGGATCATCACCGGTGTGTGCTTTTGATTATCCGAACCAACGTACTCAAGCTCAAAACGCTGTGGTAACTGATAATCTACCTGGATAGTACCCAACTGCCAGCTTCTTCCCAGAGCATCTTTCACCATGAAGTCGAGCTTTGGACCGTAGAAGGCAGCTTCACCTTTCACGGCTACTGTCTTAAGATTCCGTTCGTCGGCCGCTTCCTGAATCTCACGCTCCGCCCGGTCCCACAATTCGTCCTCTCCAATATACTTCTGCTTGTCAGCGGGATCACGAAGTGATAATTGTGCTGTATAATTTTCAAATCCAAGCGACTTGAATACATGCAAAACAAGATCAATCACTTTTATAAACTCTTCCTTGACCTGCTCCGGACGACAGAAGATGTGAGCATCATCCTGAGTAAATCCTCTTACGCGGGTTAATCCATGTAACTCACCACTTTGTTCGTAACGATATACGGTGCCAAACTCAGCAAAGCGTATAGGTAAATCTTTATATGATCTTGGTTTTACTTTATAAATCTCACAATGATGTGGGCAGTTCATTGGCTTAAGCAAGAACTCCTCTCCTTCTTCCGGTGTATGTATTGGCTGAAAAGAATCTTTGCCGTACTTCTCGTAATGTCCTGAAGTAACGTATAGTTGCTTGCTTCCAATATGTGGTGTTACAACAGGATCATATCCAGCCCTGATTTGAGCCTTGCGCATGAATTGTTCCAATCGCTCACGCAGCACTGTTCCTTTGGGTAACCATAATGGTAATCCAAGTCCGACTTTCTCAGAAAACGCAAACAGTTCAAGTTCCTTACCAAGCTTGCGATGGTCCCGCTTCTTAGCCTCCTCAAGCATGTGGAGATACTCTTCAAGCTCCTTTGCCTTTGGAAAGGTAATTCCATACACACGAGTGAGCATCTTGTTCTTCTCATTACCTCTCCAATAGGCTCCGGCAACATTGAGAAGTTTGATTGCTTTGATTGGGCTGGTATTTGGAATGTGTGGACCACGACATAAATCCGTAAAGTTGCCCTGCTCATAAAAAGTAATCGAGCCATCTGACAGACCTTCCAGCAATTCTAATTTATATGGATCACCTTTTTTTGTAAAGAAGTCAATAGCATCTTTTTTGGAAACATCCTTGCGAACAAATACCTCATTCTTCTTAGCAAGCTCTAACATCTTTGCTTCTACTTTCTTAAGATCGTCTTCTCCAAAAGTGCGATCGCCCAGGTCTACGTCATAGTAAAAACCATTTTCGATTGGTGGGCCAATTCCAAACTTCACACCAGAATAGAGAGCTTCCAACGCTTCTGCAAACAAGTGAGCAGAAGAATGCCAGAAGGCGTATTTTCCGCCTTTATCGTTCCAGGTAAAAATCCTGATGGATGAATCTTTAGCGATAGGACGACTTAGGTCCCATATCTCGCCATTAACTTCTATAGAAAGGGCGTTGCGCGCCAGGCCTTCACTAATACTTTGGGCAATCGCCATACCAGTAACGTTTTCAGGGTAATTCCTGGAAGAGCCATCTGGCAGCGTAATCTTCACTTCACTCATTGTACGTAATTTTGCGGGTGCAAATATGCGAATTTTATGGGTTTTGAAGGAGTGATACGTTAAAAGTGCGTCGTTAACAGCTAATCGTTATTCGGATCGCTGATTTAAGTAAGGTGTTTATACCTATTAACGATTAACAGCTAACAACTTAACTTATAATTAGAGTTTGAATTGTGCTGTGAATAGCACGCCGAATTTCCTCACATCCGGATTATCCAGATAAGTAAGCCGGTGAACAAAGTCGACACGGAAAAACTTAAAGATGTTCTCAATTCCGTATCCAGCCTCTATGTACGGAGTTCCTGTAATGTATCCAGTCCTAAGTGCTGTTTCACCCCGAGGTGTATAAACTGCGATTAGGCGTCTGTTTGAACGACGAAGGCCTCCATATATAATATTCGTTGTGCCCACTAATCTCCATTTCAATTTGTTCAGCAGTGGAATGCGGTTCACAATGAAGCCTTCCAGAAATTGGCGATATCGCAATGAAACGGATTCATCGCTTACAAACTCACCAAAGTTCATCAGGTTAAATGTGAAGGGAGAATATATAGGTGATTGATTTCCTAGGTGAACCGTCAGCAATGGATAGGGTAAACGATCGTAGATGTATTCTCCCGAAAGCGAGAGAACGCCAACTCCAAGCGAACCCATTCGAATACGCTTATCAAGATTCAAACGGACCTTATCATAAGAATAGTCACTTCCCAATACGTTAGGAAAACCATGAGTATATCGTAAAGTAAGCACAGGCCATTTTTTTAATCCGAGGCTCACCCGTTCATTGCCATTCTGAAGGAATGTTTCGTCACGTGCATAGCGCGTTTCAAGTTGAAGTTCTGATGTCTGAAAATTCTGATAGACCGGATCATTAAGACCTATTGGATTGCCCCGGTGAAAACCGAAAGGATACGTTGGGTTAAAGTCCCAGTATCGGAATGCCACACGCTGGGACAAACCCCTCACAAATTCTCTTTGAAAAGCTCCATACAATTCATTATAATAATAAGCTCTCTTAAATTGCCCCCATCGTGAAGCTGTCAGAAAAAGCGGATTACTTGAAAGAGCCTCTTCATCCACACCTAACCGGATTACATCTTGCCTAACACGTAACGTAAATGTAGTCCAGCGATCTCTCGAGATTATTCGTTGAAGCGAGGCCGAAAACTTAACGCGTTCGTCCTGAAATCCATACGCCAGCATACCACTATAAGTGATTTTTTTGCTGAACTTCATATTGGTTTTAAACCCACTCTGAATTCGCATACCCTCAACACTATTCCATGCTATTGTCCTTAAGTATGGACCAATCTCAATTTTTCCAAAATTATAGTATCCATCTACCACAGCTTTAAACACTTCGGTATAAGTTTTTACAGCCGGAATGTTTTTAAGTGTATCAATCATTTTATATACGTTCTTCTCCGTGGCGCTTAATGGCTCATGTCGCAAGGAATCCCAATACACTTCACTTTCCGCCAGCTGAGCATCTTCGGCAATTTTTATTGGTTTGTCGTAGAACTTACCATCCTTGGGTCTGTCAATAATAAAATTCTGATTGCTAGTGTAGAATTTTGCTAATAAACCCGCTGAGTTTTTGCTTAGCTCTCCAATATTGATAAGCACACGGTTTTTAGCTGGAAGCCAGGGGCCAATAGCCGTTCGCGTCAGTTCCTGCTGAATCCTGATTTTATCAATGAAATTGACATTCGATTCTTTTCCAACGGAAGCGTCAATTTGCTTTAAGCCATACCCATCTTTGGATATCCACATGGAGCCGGTAAAAGCTAACTCCAGCGGACTTTTGGGATAGAAGTCTAGCCGATAGCAGAAGTCATCTCCCACATAAACACTATCCAGTAAATCATAATCGTAATACAACCTCCAACCATCGGCGATCGGTGATACAAAATTCTTATTAATGATGGTGATCCAGTTTTGATAGAAATTATATTCCTGAAAAGTTGACCCTACCAGTTGGGTTACCATCGATCCATCGTCCATCCCTACTCCACTGATTTTGGTTTTTATGATCTGCTCAGTTTTTATCTCCGGATAATTCCGGTAATAAAACTTTGAAATGCCTTCAGTAATAAACAAGGGAAGAATTGGCTTACCATCCTCCCCCACTATCCGGTCAATGCTGTCCAGCACGGCCGCAATCTTCTTCATTACTTTGCGCTGTCGGAATTTTTCAGAGATATTATCAACATCGACTTCCGTCTTTGTGTATACATCGTATTCGTAAGCTGCCAATGTGCGCTTGTCATTCCTCGTTTTATTTTTAACAACCTTGCGGAGTATATCAAAAGCAGGATTTTCGCCAGACTTAACCACCACTTCCTGCAAGTGAGTTACGTCTTCTACTAACTGGACATTGATTGTCTGCTGGCCCTTTTTAATGGCCCTCGTTCTTGACTTGTAGCCAATGTAACTGACAACTATGGAATCTGCGGACTTGGTTGTTCGGATTAAATAATTCCCATCAAAATCAGTTGTACTTCCGGTACCGAGGCCTTTGAATATCACATTTACGAATGGAATCGGATCGCCTGATCCGGCATCCGTTACTTTACCTTGGACAATGATTTCTTGCGCAGAAGCGAGCACTGGAAATAAAACCAAACATATTAGGAACCTTAAGAAATTAGTAAATAGCGCCAACTATGAACCTTTTAAGACTATATTTTAAAGTAAACCAATTCGCGGCGTGAAAATAGCAATTAATCGGAACTGAGCAGGTGTTAACGGTAAAAAATAGGTATGGAGGGATTGAATATTATTTCAACAGGTGACAAAACTGAAAGTTGAAAGTCGAAAGCTTAAAGCTTTACTATAACTGGAATTGAAATGTAAAGAACACCCCAAAGGATCTTGCTCCTGGATTATCAAGGTAGGAAAGTCGATGAATAAAATCTATGCGCATAAATTTAAAAATGTTCTCCACTCCATAACCTAACTCTACGTACGGCTTCCCGGTAAAATATCCTGCCGCCAGTGTGGCCTGTCCATCAGTAGTTGACGTCGCAATTAGTTTTTGATTGGCCTCGCGCATCCCTCCCATTATTACGTTGGCTGTACCAAGAAGTCTCCACTTTAATTTGTTCATCAACGGAATTCGATTCAGCAAGAATCCCTCAAAATATTGCCTGTACTGAATAGAAGCATAATGATCACTGATAAATTCCCCGTAATTCATGAGGTTATATGTAACGGCTGCATACACGGGTGTTTGGTTCCCCAGATGCAAAGCGAGCAAAGGATACGGTAAGGTATTGAAGACATATTCTCCTGTTGCCGTTATTTTTCCAGACCCAAGAGGGCCTAACTTAATTCGCTTGGTTAGGCTCAGCCTTATTTTATCGTATTCAAAATTACTTCCGAAGACACCCTTCATGCCGTGTGTGTATCGAAATATGATAACAGGCCATTTGATTGCGCCCATGCTGATCCTCTCATTGCCGTTTTGAATAAAAAGTTCGTCGCGCGCAAACCTCGATTCAAAGGAGACCTCCGATGTATTGAAGGTGCTTAAAATGGGTGAGTTAGTATCATTGGGTTCCTGATAATATCCAAAATTATAAGTAGGATCAAACGTCCATTGCCGGAATGATACCCGCTGACTAAAGCCTTTGAAAAGCTCGCGCGAAAAGCTAACCCGCGTTTCATCAAAGTAGTAACCCCGTCGGAAAATTCCCCAACGCGAAGCTGCCAGGAAAATTGGATTATCAGCCAGGTTCTCATCATCGATACCAATCCGTGCGATGTCACTCCTCACCCGAAGGGTCAATGTTGTCCAATGTCGTCGTGAGAGTATATTTTGGATAAAGGCAGAATATTTTACCCGCTGATCAGTAAAACCAAATCCAAGCTGCGTGCCGAGCATCCATCGTTTACTGAAGCTGGCATTTGTTTTAAAACCACCCTGAACACGAAGGCCTTCTACATTATTATAGGCTAACATACCGATATACGGGCCAACGTCGATCTTACCTATTTTATAATATCCGTCTATGACTATCTTAGTAATATCAGTGTAAGTTTTAATAAGAGGAATGTTCTTAAGCGTATCGATCATTCGGTATACATTCTTCTCAGTGTCACTTAATGGCTCGTGCCTGAGTGTATCCCAATATTTTTCTTTCTCAAACATGCGTGCGTCTTCCGCTACTACAATGGACTGATCATAAAAAGAAGTCTCCATCGGCTTATCAACTACAAAATTCTTATTGCTTGTATAAAACTTCGCGAGCACACCAGCGGCATTCGAACTTAATTGCCCCATATTTATCAATAGCCTGTTCTTTACCGGCAACCATGGTCCGGATCCGGTAGAATTAAGCTCCTGTTATATCTTTATTTTCTCCACGAAGTTCAAATTCGCCTGCTTGCCAACAGTTGCATCAATCTGGCGCAGAGCAAATTCTCTCTTAGTGATCCACATTGTACCTGTAAAGGCCAGATCATGAGGGCTTTTTGGTTCGAAATCAAGCCTGTAACAATAGTCGGTTCCGAGATAGAGACTATCAGTGAGGTAGTATTCGTAATAAATACGCCAACCATCAGCAATTGGTGATACAAAATCCTTAGAGAGAATGTTCAACCAGTTCTGATAGAAATTATATTCCTGAAAGGAAGATCCTATCAACTGTGTGACAAGATTTCCATCCTCAATTCCCACACCGTTAATTTTCGTTTTAAGAATATGCTCGGTCTTCAGTGAAGGATTATCCCGGTAATAAACCTTTGAAACACTTTCTGTAATAAACAGGGGAAGAATAGGTTTACCGTCCTCGCCAGCTACACGTTCTGCACTGTCTAAAACATTGGCAATCTTCTTCATCATCTTAGTCTTTCTGAGAGCCTCTGATATATTATCCACATCTACTTCAATTTTAGTATAGGTATCATATTCATAGGCTGTCAATTTCCTCTTATCATTTTTCTCTTTGTTTCTTACAACTCCACGGAGTACTTCCCATGCCGGATTTTCGCCAGCATGTACTACGACCGCCTCAAGGCTTGTTATTTCTTCATCCAACTGGAAGTTAATTACCTGACGAACGCCTTTTTTGACGGCTTTTGATTTCGGTTTATAGCCGATGTAGGATACCTTTAGAGAATCCGTGGGAGCATTTGTCTTCAATAAAAAATTTCCATCGAAGTCAGTAGTCACCCCTATTGCTGTGCCCTTGAAAACAACATTAACGAAGGGTACGGCGTCGCCGGAATTTGAGTCAGTCACTTTGCCCTGCACGACTGTCTCCTGAGCCCGAAGCAAGCCTGGAAGAAATATAAGAAAGAATAAGAATGGTGCGAATGAACTATTCGTCATCAATGATTAAAAAAATAAGTACAAATTTAAACGAGCGGATACAGAATTGGTTTTAAATAGCAATTGGTTCCTTCTCACCTAAATGACGTGGTTCGGTTTTCAATATGTACAAATCAAGAATCGCTTTTGCACGTGCAAAATATTCCCGAACGTATACTTTAACAGTAGGCTCCTGCTGTCGTTCACGCACTACAAGTGCCACAGCATCAATATTAAAATAATCGCTTATAAAAAGAGCTCTGTATGAATGGAACGGCTGCGTAATAATAGTAATGTGATCCTGTCCGAAAATCTCCTTGCTGCGTATGACCGAATCAAGAGTTCTCAGCCCTGCATAATCAAGAGTGATGGCTGAATTTGGGACACCTAACTTCATCAAGGCACGCTTCATCTCAATCGGCTCATTATAAAAAATGGTTCTGTTATCTCCGCTGACAATGATGTGGCTTATTTTTCCAATCTTGTACAAATCAGCAGCGGTTTTCATCCGATTATCAAAAAATGGATTTGGAGAACCATTCCATAATCTGCTGCTGGTACCCAGTACAAGTCCTACCTTATTTACAGGTACTTCACTGTAGCTTGAGAAAACTTTCTTCTCAGTACTTTCCACCACCCACCAGTTACCTATCAGCAAAAGAACTGCAAGTAAAACCAGTGAGGACAATCCAACCCGCCATACCTTTCCCCAGAATGACATCCTTAAATAGATTAAAGCATTGTCTGACAGACGACCAGACAAGTAAAATTACTGAATTGATCGCAGAAATTCACGTTCGATGAGTTCTGATCTCCGAACCGCGTTCTTATACCATTGCAAACGTAACAGGGACTTCTCAAGGTCACTCATTTGCCACGCAATCTCTGATGTCCTTAAACGCGTCAGAACAGAATTCATACAAACGGCAGCGCTAACGGAGATATTCAAACTTTCAGTAAAACCCACCATTGGTATGTTGACTTTTACATCAGCGTGATCAATAGCATACGGAGAAGTTCCATCTTTTTCGTTACCCATCACAATTGCAAGAGGCTTATCCAATGCAAGTTCTTCAATTGGCACACCATCAGGTGAGGGATCAGTAACAGCAATCCGATAACCATTGTCACGCAGGTTTTTAAAACAATCCTCAGCATTGTTATAATTTTTCTTCCTGTATCTTATAATGCTAAGCCATTTGTCGGATCCCTTCAATACTTTTTTGTTAGTGCCCCACGTGCTTGAAGTCTCAATCATATGAATATCCTGGACACCAAGGCATTCACAGGTCCGCATGACTGCACTGGCGTTATGTGATTGATAAATGTCCTCCATCACCATCGTGACATAGCGGGTACGATGAGCGATAACACGTTCCATGAAGTCCTTTTTATGATCAGAAATAAACTGACTAAAATGGTTTGTCAGTAAAAGTGTTTTATCTAAAGATTCCATCCAACAATCTATCCGTTATAGTGTTTTACTCTCGAAAGTAAGCAAACAATGAGTCAAAAAAAGTATTTGGTGATCGGTGGCAGTTCGGGTATAGGCCTTGCGCTGTCCAAATTGTTAGTACAGAATGGAAACGAAGTTATCATCGCTTCCCGAAGAACTCCTGAAATTCCTGTCACTCATATACCATTTGATGTAATTACGGATGAGTTCCCCGCAGGATTATTACCGGAAAGTCTTGATGGATTAGTTTATTGCCCGGGGACGATAACGCTAAAACCCTTCCAGCGGTTTACAGATCAGGAATTTCTGAATGACTTTACTATCAATACTCTTGGGGCCATCAGAGCTATCCGAAGCGCATTACCTAATCTTAAAAAAGCCGGCAAGGCTTCGATTGTTTTATTTAGTACCGTAGCGGTTGCTCAAGGAATGGCATTTCATACCTCAGTCGCTGTCTCCAAGGGAGCACTGGAAGGACTTACAAGATCGTTGGCTGCAGAACTAGCCCCCATAATAAGAGTAAATTGCATTGCTCCATCTCTAACCGATACTCCATTGGCAGCG
>JANYDR010000265.1 GCA_025363495.1 Cyclobacteriaceae bacterium
ATCGTTCCTCCAAGGAATGCACCGATACCATTCGTCATAAGCATGAAGATGCCTTGAGCGCTGGCCACCATATTATTATCAGCTTCTTTTTTCACAAAGAGTGATCCGGAAATATTAAAGAAATCAAAAGCAAGTCCGTAAATGATCATAGATGCTATCAAAAAGATTACGCCATCGCCAGGGTTGCCAATTCCAAACAATCCAAAGCGTAATACCCATGCAAATATGCTGAGTATCATTACTTTTTGAATTCCGAATCTAATTAAGAAAAAAGGGATCGTTAAGATGAAAAGCGTTTCTGATATCTGTGATATCGACATCATTATGCCTGGGTACTTTACTGCAAATGAATCTGGATAGGTCAAGCCGAAATCATGAAGGAATGCTTCACCAAATGTATTTGTGATTTGAAGTGATGCACCCAATAACATTGCAAAAACAAAAAATATCGCCATCTTTTTTCTCTTAAAGAGAACAAGGGCGTCGAGGCCAAGTGATTGCATGAAAGTAGGATTAACTTTCTTTTCTGCCGGTAAACATGCTGGCATTGTGAAAGAATAAAATCCCAAAAGAATAGCAGCGGCGGAACTTACATATAACTGCATGGGACTTATACTCCATCCGGCCAGATCAACAACCCACATCGCCACCACAAAACCAACTGTTCCCCACATACGGATGGGTGGAAATATTTTTACAATCTCAAGGTTGTACTTTTCCAGTACGCGATATGAAACAGCATTGTTCAATGCAATGGTGGGCATATAGAACATTGAATTCAGTAACATGATGATGTACATCGTACTGTATTCCGTTACCATGGATGCGATGAATAAAAACACACCATTGAGGATGTGACAAATTCCAAGAACGCGCTCGGCATTTATCCAGCGATCAGCAACAATTCCAAGTAGTGCAGGCATGAATAATGAAGCAACTCCCATGGTAGCATAGATGCTTCCAACTTGTCCGCCTGTAAACTTGAGGGTTACGATCATGTAACCTCCAAGAGAAATCAGCCACGATCCCCACACAAAGAATTCAATGAAATTCATGAGGATGAGACGATTCTTAATATTCATTGGGTGGTGGGTCGGGCGCAGAAATCTAAATCGAGTAGGTAGAGGATACAGGATTCAAGTAGTGTGTGCGGACTTTGCAGGCTTGACACCTGTATCTTGCATCCTGTAACCGGTATCTCGTCATCAATTCCTCTTTCCCAGCTCGTCCCTGATCTTCGCCGCTCGTTCGTAGTCTTCCTTCTCGATAGCATCTTTAAGAAGATCGTTCAGCTTATCAACAGGATAGCTTTTATAGTCGTCGCCTTTCTTGGTGTTCTCTTTCTTTACTTTGACCTTCTTCTCTGCCTTAGGCTCGGTCTTATCTTTTTCTTCCTCCTCTTCCTCATCCGTCAGCACAATACCAGCCTCCGCGAGGATATTTTCAAACGTAAAAATCGGTGCATCAAAGCGAAGTCCTACAGCAATTGCATCGGACGGTCGTGCATCTATCTCAGATTTCTTCAAACCGTCAGTGCAGACAATCTTGGCAAAGAATACTCCCTCCTTCAGATCTGATATAACAATCTCGTCGACGTGAAAATGAAATGCATTGGCAAACGACTTAAAGAGATCGTGCGTCATAGGACGATTGGGTACGATTTTCTCGATCTCAATGGCAATGGCCTGGGCCTCAAACATGCCAATAATAATGGGAAGCCTGCGATTTCCATCCGCTTCTCCCAGCACAAGGGCGAACGAGCCTGTCTGCGACTGGCTGGATGATAAACCGAGTATCTCTAGTTTTATTTTTTTCAACGTCACTTTCCTTTAAAAACCAATTGCGATATTAAAAAAATTGCCAATCAACTGACAAAATAAGGATAATTATTTAGAAGCCTTTATGGCAGCGGTGAGCTTGGGTACCACCTCAAATGCGTCACCCACGATTCCATAGTCTGCGGCTTTGAAGAAGGGTGCGTCAGCATCTTTGTTGATAACAACAATGCATTTGGAAGAGTTTACTCCCGCAAGATGTTGAATTGCGCCTGAAATTCCGATGGCAATATAAAGCTGCGGGGCCACTTTCACTCCAGTTTGACCCACATGTTCGTGGTGTGGACGCCAGCCCATATCCGAAACTGGTTTACTGCAACCGGTAGCGGCGTGAAGCACTTTTGCAAGGTCTTCCAGGATTCCCCAGTTCTCAGGCCCTTTTAAACCCCGGCCACCCGACACAACAATGTTTGCTTCGGGTAGGGAGACTTCTCCAGTGGCTTTTTCGGTAGAGAGTATTTTAGTATTAAAGTCAGCATCGTTAAGTGTTGGTGATAATATTGATACGGGAGCACTTCCTCCTGTTTCTTTTAGCTCGACCGCATTTTTTTTGATGGCAATTACTTTTTTAGCTGACTTCATTTCAACAAACGAAAATGCTTTGCCTGTATAGATGCTACGCTTCACCACAAAGCCCGCTGAAGTATTTGGAAGTTCTACAACATTTGAAGCGAACGCCGCACCGATTTTCACAGCAACCTTGGCCGCAACAGGAGTTCCCAATGAAGAGTTAGCCAGTATCAGATTATCAGCGCTCTCCTGCTGCATTGCCTGAATCAAAACGGAAGCAAACACCTGGATGACAGGATGATCAAGTTTTATGTCGGCTGCATGAAGCACTTTTGATGCACCATACTTGCCAACGGCATCAAGCTCGGATTTATCCACCGTTCCCAATGCAATGGCTACAACATTACCGCCCATAGCATGAGCGTAGGCTACAGCTTCGAGGGAAGTTTTTTTAATTTTACTTTCGGCAGATTCTATGAATACTAGGGTCGTCATTGTTGGTGTTCTTTAATTTTTAGAATATAGTTCAAGCTTAAAGCAGAAAGCTAAAAGTTTAAAGCTTGACTCCTCCAGCTTTACGCTTTCTGCTTTGAGCTTTAAGCTTTAATATTATAACACTTTAGCTTCCGTCTTCAACAGCGTTACAAGTTCAGCTACGTTATCCGCAGAGATCATTTTCACAGCGCCCTTCGGTGGTGGCAATTCAAATTTTTGAGCTACGATTAGTTTATCCACAGCTTTTGGTTCAACGACTTTCAAGGGCTTCGTGCGGGCGCTCATGATGCCGCGCATATTGGGGATCTTCCATTCAGCGATGGGCTCCTGGCAACCTGCTACCAATGGTAAACTTGCTTCCACCATTTCTTTACCACCCTCAATCTCTTTAGTCATTTTTACAGTAGTCCCTTCAATATCAAGTTTCATCACTGGTGAAATCGCGGGAACGCCAAGCATCTCACCCACCATGGCGTGCACCACACCGCCATTAAAGTCGATGGATTCGCGGCCCATTAAAACTAGATCAAATCCCTTTGCATGCTCTGCGATTTGACAAGCCACAAAATAGGAATCTGTTGGGTCAGCATTTACTCTTATTGCGTCGTCGGCACCAATAGCAAGAGCTTTACGGATAGTGGGCTCCGTTTCGGCCAGTCCTACATTTAAGACCGTTACGGTGGCACCTGAGGATTCTTTTAATTCAATAGCGCGCGCCAAGGCATAATCGTCGTAGGGTCCAATGATAAATTGTACTCCTGTAGTATCAAACCGGGTATTATTATCTATAAAATTAATCTTGGATGTCGTGTCGGGTACGTGTGTGATACATACTAAAATCTTCATAGTCAAACAGTTAAATCAATTCTTATATTAGTTCTGGCAAGTTAATAAAACCGTTGATTTGTTGATTAGTTTATACTTTGAATCACTATTTGAAATCTTTTTTCATGGACAGGCTGGAACAGTTGAAACAATTCGCAATAGAGGAGCCCGAAGACCCATTTAACCACTATGCATTGGCATTGGAATATCTGAAAATTGATCCTTCAGAGGCAATACGACTTTTCGACGCATTGAGCCTCTCCCATCCCGACTATTTGCCCACTTATTATCCCTATGCTCAATTACTTATTGAGCGCAAAGAAATTGAAAAAGCTGAGTCGGTTTTTCAAAAAGGAATGTCAACGGCAAGGACTAAGAATGAAGTGAAGACATTGAGGGAGATAGAGGCGTTGTATAATGATTGGAAGTATGAGAGGGGGTGAAGCGTTTAAAGCTTAAAGCCAAAAGCTTAAAGCTCAGGTGCAGAATATTTATGAGATTAAAATTTTCACTTTGAAATTTCACTCCGAATTAGATAATGCACAAACAGATTATGGGTCATCCAGCTTTTCGCTTTCAGCTTTCAGCTTTAAGCTTTACGCTTTAAAAACAATCTTCCCCACCTTATTCGGCAGCGTAATATCAGCAAACGACTCTGCTAATTTTGAAAACGGCCTGATAGAATCTATTATTGGCCTGATCTGATGTTTGCTGACAAACGAAAGCATTTCTATAAATTCATTGTCATTCCCCATCGTACTTCCTTGTAGAGAAAGCTGGTTCCAAAACATTCTATATAGATCTATCTTCGAGGGCATGCCGTTGGTAGCTCCATAGAAAACAATTTTTCCACCTGGCTTCAGTATCTTAATATAATTATTGATCTGATCACCACCGGCGCTGTCGATTATAAGATCAAAACCACCTTTCGTTTTCCATAGCTCGCTGTAGTTGGCTTCCTTCTTATAATTGTAGGCTCCCTTCGCTCCCATCTTTAGCGCACGTGCAATCTTCTCGTCACTTCCAGATGTCACGTACACATTTGCTCCTGCAGCGCGCGCAAAAAGAAAAGCAAACTGAGCTACGCCACCACCAAAACCGGAAATCAATATATTCTGCCCAGACTGAAGACTACCTTGACGGAACAACGCGCGAAATGCAGTAAGTCCACCCAATGGCAAAGCCGCCGCCTGAAGAAAATCGAGATGAAACGGTATTTGCTGAAGTCTGTCAACGTCTACAAGACAGTATTCAGAAAAAGTGCCGCTAACAGGCATTCCGAGAATAGAATAATTTTTAGACTGAACGTTTGGATCGGGTCCCCAACCAATATTAGGATTGATTACAACTTCTTTCCCAATCCACGCATTGTCTTTCTCATCACCAACGGAATCCACTATTCCGGCGCCATCAGATCCAAGCGTTCCTCCATATCGGATATTTGGATACTGACCTTGTTTTATCCATTCGTCTCTCCGGTTAAGGGCAATGCCTTTCATCTTAACCAATGCTTTTCCGGAAGTGACAATTGGTTTGTCAAGTTCACGCCATTCGATCTGACCGGGTGCGATGAGGACGAGGGATTTCATGAGTTAGAAATTGGATATTAGAAATTGGAAAATGGAAATGATGTGTCAAATTTAGTAATGCCCTGCGAATTGCATGTACATTCTATCAGACTAAAAATCGCTCGATCATCCTCTTTCAGGTAATGAGAAGTAAATAGTGGAACCAGTGCCCAAAACACTTTCAACATAAATCCTTCCGCCGTTCAGTTCTACCAACTCCTTGCTGAGCACAAGACCCAACCTCATTTTCTTAATAACTCCGCCCGCAGCGGCGTTAACTTTTTCAATCACGAAGAGCTTACTCAGAGTTTCTTCCGACATTCCAATCCCGGAATCTTTAACCCCCAGGGTTACAAGCCCATCTTTCCGTCCTGAGAAGAATGTTATGGCACCGCCTTCAGAAGTCGACTGAATTGAATTACTCATCAAATTGTCAAGAACAACACCAATCATTTCTTTGTTCGTAAAAACCATTTGCCCATCCGGCGGCATAAATAAGTGTGAAGTAAGATTCTTTGCATCAAGCTGAATCTTAAATTTTTCAATAGTCTGAAGCGCCAGGTCCTTAGCATCAAATAACATCGGGTGAAAAGACTTTGAGTCGGTCTTATATCCCGCCCACTGAACTACGTTATTCAGGTTTACCTTCAAATCGCCAGCTGTTGAATGAAGGTTTTCTAAAAACTGAATGCTATCTTCTTTATCAAGTGAAGGTATCTGACTTGCCAATCCTTGTGTAAGTTTTTCAAAAGAAGAAAGAGAATTTTTTAATTCGAATGACAGCACAGTGAAAAGCTTTTCTCTAAAAGATTGAAGTTGCTCCAATTCAGCTTTGGTCTGTTCCAGTTGCTCCTTTGTTTGGTTTCTTCTTCTCACCAAAAAAACCATGATCACAATTGATAAGACCAGTATTGCAATAATTATAATTAAAGAGTTCCTCCAGGCGCGATCTGAAATTAGTTCAAGATTTTTTATTTGCTCTTTATAAGAATTAAGCTCCTTTTGATGACCATTTTTAAGAAGTAACATTTCAGCATCGGCATCTTCTTCAGTAGCTTTTTGTCTGATTCGTGCGAGAGAGTCACGGTAAACAATCACCATCTTAAAATTCTGAAGCGATTTCTGATAATCCTCCTTTATTCCATAAAATTCCGAAAGCC
>JANYDR010000275.1 GCA_025363495.1 Cyclobacteriaceae bacterium
TCTTTTTGTGTTCGACATACAATTCTTCACCAACTGACCTATATCTGATTACCGCATTTTACTAAGTTGAATTCATAAAACTGGTCACCTGACAAAGTAGGCTAATTCATAAACATTATTTATTATCTTGGATGAAGTGATTTAACCCTCATCATTCAAGAGAATGAACAGACTCCATTTTGCCGATTACGCTGTATTTCTTTTGTATTTCATAATAGTATCCTCTTATGGAGTCTATATATATTATAAAAAGAAAGCAAAGCATACCAACTCAAAAGATTTCTTTCTGGCAGAAGGATCACTTACATGGTGGGCCATTGGAGCCTCATTAATTGCGTCCAATATATCAGCCGAGCATTTTATCGGAATGTCAGGCTCGGGCTTTGCACTTGGTCTCGCCATCTCAACCTATGAATGGATGGGCGCGGCAACTCTAATCATCGTAGCAATATTTTTCATACCGCTGTATTTGAAAAATAAGATTTATACAATGCCTCAGTTCCTTTCTGAACGGTACAATGGAACAGTGAGCACTATCATGGCCATCTTCTGGTTACTCGTTTATGTCTTTGTCAACCTCACGTCTATCATTTACCTGGGAGCGCTTGCCATTAATTCGATTTCAGGGATCAGTTTCGAATTATGTATTGCCGGTCTTGCATTATTTTCTGTCATCGTTACCCTTGGCGGAATGAAAGTGATCGGATACACGGACGTAATACAGGTGGCTGTTTTAATATTAGGTGGATTAGTAACAACCTATCTTGCTCTGACGCTTGTTTCAGAACATTTCGGTTACGGTGAAAATATTTTTCAGGGACTTCAGATCATTCGTGAAAAAGCACCAACTCACTTTCACATGATCTTTGATTCCTCCAACGCCTATTACAGAGATCTTCCGGGATTATCCGTATTGATTGGAGGAATGTGGATCAACAATCTGAATTACTGGGGATGCAATCAATACATTATTCAACGGGCACTGGGCGCTGATCTGAAAACTGCCCGCAGCGGAATTCTCTTTGCAGCATTTCTAAAATTACTGGTGCCAGTCATAGCAGTGATCCCTGGCATCGCTGCCTATGTATTGTATCAGAACGGACTCTTTCAGTCAGAAATGATTGATGCGGCAGGAACACTAAAACCTGATCACGCCTACCCGACGTTATTAAATCTCCTTCCTTCGGGATTAAAGGGCTTGGCATTTGCCGCTCTCACTGCTGCGATCGTTGCTTCACTTGCCGGTAAGGCAAACAGCATTGCTACAATTTTTTCTCTTGACATCTATAAAAAATTCTTTCATAAAAATGCTTCTGAAAAACAATTGGTCATTACAGGAAGGTGGACCGTTATTATTTCCATGCTACTTGCCTGCATGGTAGCCCCGGCCTTGCGATCGCTCGACCAGGCATATCAGTTTATACAGGAATATGTTGGATTCATTTCTCCTGGTGTACTCGCCATTTTTCTTTTGGGATTTTTCTGGAAACGAGCTACCTCTGCCGCTGCTCTTACAGCCGCTTTGCTGACGATTCCACTTTCAACGTTACTTAAGTTTTTGCCAGTATGGACATCAGGCGGTTTTCCGGATTATCCATTTTTGGATAGGATGTCGATCGTTTTTGTTTCGTTAGTTCTGTTGATGATTATAATAAGCCTATTGGATAGAAGAAGTAAAGATCAGCCACAAGTCATGCAAATTGATTCGGCTATGTTTCGGGTTTCTTCTTCGTTTGCGGTAGGAGCTGTCTTTATTATAGGGGTGCTAATTGCTCTATACAGTGCGTTTTGGTAGTCGGGCAATGCATTTCACGCAGATTAAGCCCACGCAGATTCGCGCGGAATTCTAGACATCCGAGAGTTCCGCGAAAATCTGCGAGTATTCGATCAGCGAAAATCTGCGGGAAATGCATTTCTAATTTATAACTTTACACCCTAATTTGACCGATTATGAAAGCTTCATTCTCTGAAAAAGAAATCAACCCTCTTCAAAGCATTGAACAATGGGAAGATGATGTGTTGGTCCGTTACCCAGCAGCGAATCAACCAGCGAAAGCAAAAGAAGAGTATCGCAACTACGAAGATACCAAACGTGAAAGCGTAAAAGAATTCTACCGTCTTAACCATACGTATCAGTCATATGATTTTGTAACCGAAAAGAAAAATGAATTCTTAAAGTTCAACCGCAAGGAAATGCCAGTGTGGAATGCCATGGAGTTTTTGAATACGCTTGTGGATGATTCTGATCCCGATATAGAATTAGATCAGCTTCAGCATTTACTTCAAACTGCCGAAGCCATCCGACGCGATGGTCATCCGGATTGGTTTGTACTCACAGGATTTATTCACGACATGGGTAAAGTGCTTTGTCTTTTCGGCGAACCACAATGGGCCGTTGTTGGGGACACTTTTCCCGTTGGATGCAAATTCTCCGATAAGGTTGTTTATCCTGAATTCTTCTCGCACAATCCTGATATAGACAACGAAAAATTCAACACCAAATACGGAATCTATTCTCATGGTTGCGGATTACGAAATGTAACCATGTCATGGGGACATGATGAATATCTATATCAGATCACAAAAGATTATTTGCCAGAGCCTGCACTGTACATGATACGCTACCATTCATTCTACGCTCAGCATCGCGAAAACGCGTATGAGCATTTGATGGACGACCACGATCGCGAAATGTTTGAGTGGGTGAAGAAATTTAATCCCTACGATCTGTATTCAAAGAACCCGGTGCCTCCAAATGTGAAGGAGTTGAAGCCATACTATGAAGCATTGATTGCAAAGTATCTACCATCAACAGTTAAACTATAACAAGACTGTTTGAACTCACTAATTTCTTGATACTTCATTTGAAAAGGCAAAAGGCTGAAGAAGTTGTAACTTCTTCAGCCTTTTCAATTAAGCACCTTTTAATCCTGGAAATCTCAAAATTATTTCAAGTCCTGTTCACTGCCCTATCATCACAAACGCTCCCCAATAATACGGATCCTTATATTTTGTAATCAACTGTAACTGCGCTTGCTTGAATGCCTTCGCCTTATTTCCTCCTTTTGAAAGATTCGTATAAAAGTTAGTCATCAATGCCTGTGTAGCGGCATCATCTACTTTCCACAAACTCATCACCAATGCTTTTGCACCTGCTACGAGGAAGGACCGTTGTAAACCGTACACACCTTCACCTGCGCGTACATCGCCGAGGCCGGTTTCACATGCACTTAATATTATAAGGTCCGTGCCTTCAAGATTAAGATTCATCGCCTCGTACGCAGTCAGCACTCCGTTATCATTACTTTCAAGATTCGGCAACTGCTCCCCTTTAAGAGTAGGCGACGCTCCTGCCAATAAGATCCCGGAACGCAACAAAGGATTGTTCTTCGCATTCTCTTCATGAACCCCTGCAGAAGCCTGGTCAACATCAGGCTGGAAATAACCGTGTGTAGCAATGTGCACGATGGACGGACCGTTGATCGCTTTTATGGCAGCTTCGGTTGCTGCCTTTTGCAAATAAGGAGTGACTGTATAACCGCCTGTCTTTAGAATTTTGGCAATGCTCTCAACTTCTGTTTTTGTTCCGGGTAACGCTGGCACAGCATCTCCACCATAATCAGGGAAGCCAAGCACAAACGCATCTTTCTTTGAGACTACAGCTTTTTTGTTTTTCAGAGCAATCACATCTCTTGAGTTACCTACCAGGGTGATGTCATAACGGTTAAGAAGATAGTCGCCATCAGATTTCTTAAGTGTGTTAAGGTTTATCTGATTATAAACTCCGTCCGGAGAAACGTAAATCGCCTTCTTACCTGTCAATGTCAGATCGATGCGGGCCCAAAACTGTTCGTAGGAATATTGATCAGCAATTCTCTGCTGAACGGCGTTGCGATAAAATTTCGCATAACGTGTTTCCAGCTGCGCTCCATTTTCCATCACTACAAGTTTGGGTATGGTAGCCCCCTTCACAAGAATCAGTGCGGCATATTTGGAATCTGCGGTGAAATCTTTGTCGAAAGAACGTATCCTCACAAATTCTACCACCGCTTCTGTATCACCAAGCGATGAGGCCACGTTGGTAAAGCTTACCTTTTCTGCTGAATAGCCTTGAGAAAAATCACCGGAGCGTTGAGATAGAGATTTCTCCATATCATTTGCCTCTTTCTCCAGGGCAGACAAATCTATTTTCTGATCTTTTAGTTCCTCTTTTGACAATGAATAATACCTGGCAAGAGCCTCTTTCTTATCGAGCCAGGTTGTGTAATCTTTTATCAACTCATCATTTCCACTCGCTAAAATTGCTTTCTTGATTTTATTGGTAGAGTTCAGTAACAGACCTTTTGTGGCCATTTGATAATCGTACATGTCATTAAGTACAGATGGATTCTTTACGCTGGCTTCAAGACAATAATTATAGTAGCGTTGAAAGCGCGGTTGAAGAACATCCCAGTACTTTGTTTTCTCCGCCTCGCTCATGGGAGGAAAATAACGATTGACAAAATCAAGAGACTTGCTCATAGCGTCCTGAAAATTGATACCTGCTTTTTCGAGATCGCCCTTTTTCCAATAAAGAACTCCGAGATCCTCCTGCGACCTCACGTAATCCGGATGATTTACATCCAATGCAGTTCCCCTGATGGCAAGAGCGGTTGTCAATGACTTTTCAGCCTCATCAAAACGCCCTTGTATCCTGTAAAAATTCCCGAGATCATTAAGGACTTTTGCGTAGTTGGGATTCTGATCTCCAAATTTTGATTTATATATGTCAGCGGAGCGTTTAAGATAATCCTCCACTTTATCCATCTTATTCATTTGGATGTAGAGAAGGGCCAGGTTGTTCAACACCCCTGCATAAAAAGGGCTGTTACTGCCGAGGGCTTTTTCAAGTTTGAGATAGATCGCTTCTGCTTCAGGATATTTACC
>JANYDR010000353.1 GCA_025363495.1 Cyclobacteriaceae bacterium
GCCTCCTTAGCTCAGCTGGTAGAGCAACTGACTTGTAATCAGTAGGTCGTTGGTTCGATTCCGACAGGGGGCTCACAATCAAATCAAACCGCATTTCTTGAACTGAGAATGCGGTTTTTTTATTTATGGGATTCTTTTTGGGATTGTTTATGCTTATTTTCTTGACCATGAAATATTTTTCGCTCAGTCTATAATTTTTAATTGATTGACCATTTCAGTTAAGATTGACTTAATCCTGGATGGCAGTGTTAAAGGCCCCAAGGATTGATTCTATTCAGTTGCAATAATATGAGGCTCTATGCCATTAATTACCTATGCAATGTTGTTGAAGCTAATTTGAATCCCAATCGAGAAATACTAATCTTTAAAGATTATAGAAATGAAATTCATCATTAATTCACCGATTCCGATAATAATTGAAATAATGATTGCATAAATAGCTAATCTTATAGCAAGTACTGACTGTTGACTTGCGCTCTCCGCTCGTTCCCTTGCTTCTTTAAGCTCTAGAAAGTCATGATAGCTATAAATTGCATTTGGAAGGAGTGAATAGATATGATTGTCAAAATTATCATTTGCGATTCCTTCAGGGGAAGATACATAGCCAATTAGATCACTTTGAGTTTCCATCGAACCCTTAAATGTGACAAGTCTACTTTTAATGAAATTTCTCTCTTCCTGACTTGCCTCTATCTTCTCGAATAATTCTTGTAATGTAAAAAATTGATTCTTTTTAAGAAGCCCGAATTCTGTAAGCCTAATTATAATTCCTGAGTATTCTGGTTCGGTTCTCATCGAACTGGTTTTTTAATTTAAACTGTTACCCACGGTTCTTTAGATATTCAATTTTCTTTCATAAAGGTAACAATCAAATGAAGATTGGGATTGAGACTTTTATTTATGGATTTAACCGTTTTTGAATTGGATACCAGAAAACGGTTAACTGGCTTTAAGGTTTTGGAGTGGTGGATAATGTGAATCCGAAACAATATTTTCAAAGGCCTACCAGCTTAAATAATACGCTTTTAGATTTATATTTTGAACTCCTTATAATGGAACTCAATGGCGATCAAGAAATCTGAACTTTATTCATCTCTGTGGGCAAGTTGCGATGCTCTCCGTGGCGGCATGGATGCCAGCCAATACAAGGACTATGTCCTGATTAGTATTCTACGTTTATCATTTCTGGGATATTCACAGGCAAATTGAAATCGTCATGTTTTCCGGTAGCCATTCTTTAATACGATTATGATTTGATTTCTCACCAGGGGCCTTAACTTTAGAATTGCCTGCGTCATTAATTTGTTTTTTATTGCCCTGACAGGGCAATGTTTATTTAGCGGCACGCGTCGCGCGTGCCGGACAGATAGTGGTCACAACGTTGAAGCCCTGTAAGGGCGAAGTTTTCAAAACGTCAGTTTCAAAAAGGAGTATATTTCTTACGATAAAGAATGTAAAATTGATTACGATGAGCGTTGTGGAATTGAACTGCGCCCTTACAGGGCTTCGACGAGCTCTTTAGATATCTAGCGGCACGCGTTGCATTCCGCTAGATGAACTGCGCCCTTTCAGGGCTGTAGCCACTTAGTTGGTGATAATCACCCCACTGCCTCGAGCGATGAAAGCATTTTTGTTACTCATGCTGTGCGCACTCCTCCACATAAACTGCAGAATAGGATTTCTCTTTTCTTATTTCATGCACAATGATCCCTTCTCAGAATGAGAAATTCGGGATACGATGCGGCGTACTAAGAGCCTTGTTCAAAAGACTCCCTGACAACATCGACAATTCCCAAAATAAAAATAATCACCACCGCCGCGGCCGCGAATGGTATCATCGCAATGCCAATCAGCACTCCCAGGAAATCTTCCAGCACAATATCAATTGTTAATATAACTATCAAACAATAAGTTGCCAGCCGGAGTTCAGGCGATTTGATGAGGGGAGTAATCAGTAAACAACAGGTAACATCGGGCGTCTCGTGGTTTCTGGGTATGTTTGTAACCTGCAAATTCAATAGATTTGGATTGACGCGGTTGCAGGTAAGTTCTGGTATTTTACCGCTGGGGTTTGCGGCAATCAACAAACCTTAAAAAAGGTTTTGTTCTGAACTTCTTCATTCTTTGCGAGCATTGCTTCAATCTTTTTGGCTGTTTTTGTGATAGCAAGTCCCCCTAAGCCAGTGCACCGTAAGGTGTTGGGGATAGCATCGCCCACTTTCTTCATTGTCTCGATCACTTCATCCAATGGAATCAAATGATTGTAGTCAGACAACGCCATGTTCGCACACGAGATAGCGGTGGAGGCAGCCATTACGTTTCTGTTCAGACAAGGCGCTTCCACCCGGTCCGCAATCATATCACAAATCATTCCCAGCGAAGCCTGCAACGTCATCGAAGCAGCCGCAAGCGATTGGGCTAACGTACCTTTTTTCAGTACAACAATTCCGGCAGCAGCCATGCCTGAGCCTGATCCACACTCGGCCATGCATCCGCCCACTTCAGCAGCAAACGTGGCATGAGCGGCAATGAACACGCCTATAATGCCGGCGGCTAACATGGCTTGCACCATTTCATCTTCCGATAATTTTAAGGAGGTGGCCGTGCCAATCACTGCGCCCGGCAGCGCACCGCAGGAACCCGCCGTGGGGGCCGCGACAATCACGCCCATCGAACTTTTCACTTCCATCATAGCAGAAGTGTACATGATGACAGTATTGAGTACATCACCTTCCACCAGGGTTTTCTTTTTCATCTGCAGCTGGAAGTTGACTGATTGAGGTCCTAAAATACGATCAGCATACGTCGTGCCTTTTAATCCAAGCTCAATCGCATTTTGCATGATGCGAACGATGGCCCGCATCTTTTCAAAAACTTCCTCGTGAGAAATATTTCCCCGTGCACTTTCATAATGAACCGCCAATTCCCATAGCGACAGATCCTTGCCCTGATTGTACTCCAGCATTTCCTCGCAGGTAATGAAGGGAACAACCAAGTCCTTTCGCGATAAAACCGGAAGTACCGGCGCTAGTTTTTTAATGAATAAGACTTCTTCAAAGTTCTTTAACTCTTCCATAATTCCATGAGTTAAGAACTGATTGGATTTTATCTCAATATATATTGCGTTACCATGATGTACATTGAGTTCGTCGTATTCGATGGAGCCCTTTAAGAAGTTAACAATTGACTCCGGGGATTTTACATAGATCAGCGTTTCGTAAAAATCCCCTGCCATGAAAACTTTGGCGCCATCAATCTCAATAACCTGGATCATACCGCCACCGGTTGAAAGTGCGGTAAGGGTTCGGGTTTCTTTATTATTTTTTAGTGTGATCTTATACGTGTTGGGATGAGTGGCTCCGATGGGATGAATTTCTATTTTGATTTTAATACCGGCAGCATCAACGGCTTGCAAATAGTCGGGGAGACGTTCATCATAAGCTTCCCAGCCAAGAAAACCACCGAACAATCCCATGTCTGAACCCTGGCCTTTGTGCGTGGTAGCCAGCGAGCCATTTGGATCAAATTCGATAAGCACTTCCTTAATATCATTATTCATCAAATCCCGGCATAATCTGCCAATTCGTAGCGAGGCGGCGCAATGTGAACTTGAGGGTCCTCGCATCACAGGACCGATGACATCGTTGAAAATACTTGGGTAGCTTTCCATGATTGCAGATTTTTGCCGAATGACATTTAAATATATTGAATTTATCTCATTCTTTGTAAACCGATAATAACATAAACGATGATCACATTTATTTGGATTGTATTTGTAATTCTTGCCCTTTTGATTGGCGTAGTACTTGTTCGCGATTTTTTGAAACATCGCAACAACCTTGAGCCTAATAGTTGGGCAAAGACGGGATTCATCGGTTTTATCGCTAATTTTTTTGACACCTTAGGTATCGGTTCGTTCTCGATTGAGACTGCATTATTTAAATTCATGAAGCAATCTGACGACCGGCTGATTCCCGGAACACTCAACGTGGCTAATGCAATTCCTACGGTGACGCAGGCCATTATTTTCATTCAGATTGTTGAAGTAGAACCGCTCACGTTGGCACTTATGCTGGCGGCTTCAGGTGTTGGCGCCGTTTTAGGTGCCGGAATAGTTTCAAAATTTTCTGAAAAGAAAGTTCGCCTTACCATGGGCATTGCGTTGCTCATCACTGCCATGTTTATGATTGCAACAAAATTAAATTGGATTGAAGGAGGTGGCGATGCTATTGGACTGGAGGGAAGCAAATTGATTATCGCTGTGGCGGTTAATTTTATTTTGGGTGCGTTGATGACGGCTGGCATTGGATTGTATGCTCCTTGTATGGCCCTGGTATTTGCATTGGGGATGTCACCTAAAGTCGCCTTTCCCATCATGATGGGATCGTGCGCGGTGCTGATGCCTATGGCTTCGCTGCGATTTATTAAAGAGGGTGCCTATAACAGGAGGGCTTCTTTGGCTATTGCCATAACCGGAGTTGCCGGCGTTTTGATTGCTGCGTTTTTTGTGAAGTCATTGCCGATGGACATTTTGCGATGGGTCGTGATAGCAGTTATTATTTACACAGCCGTGGTGATGCTTCGAGCTGCGTTGCGACGTGTCGCCCCGGTAAGCCAGGACGTTGCTTAACGACCGATCCACCCTCTCCTTTTTTATGAGAGGGCCGGGGTGAGGAAAAATGTCCACACTAAAATTCCCCTTTACGATATCTGTTTAAACGCCTCCTCAAACGCCTTCATCTCTTTCATTGTTCCTATACTCACTCTGCACCATTCTTTGCCCGCAAATTTCCATGAACGCACGCCTACACCACGTTGTGCCATTTCATCGGCGAACCTCTGCGCGTCCATATTTACAGGAAACATCACAAAATTCCCCCACGATGGAATGTAGTCATACCCTTGTTGCTTCAGAACGCTATATAAGTACTCCTTTGATTTATTCGTTTTAATCAGCGCAGCCTGCAAATGTTCTTTGTCATTGTAGCTGGCGATAGCCGCCGCCACAGACGTGGCAGAGATAGATCCACCGCGTGAACAATATGGCTCAAGTTTGGTAATCATATCGGGCTGTCCGATCATATAACCTACGCGAAGCCCCGCGAAACCATGCAGCTTTGAAAACGTACGAGCTACAATCACGTTTTGTCCTTTCTTCACGCAATCGATAAGAGTCGTCGCTTCCGGATCCGGCAGATAGTCGATATATGCTTCATCAATAAAAATTGGAACTCGCTTTGAAACTCTCTCACAGAAAGCTTTCAGCTTATTATTATCTACTATAGTTCCAGTCGGATTATTAGGATTGCACAGATAAACGAGTGAAGTGTTGCTGTCAATTGCCTTCTCCATGGCATCAAGGTCATGTTTATAGTCAGCTGTCAGGGGTACCTTAACCCATTTGGCTGTAAAAGATTTTTCAGCATCACGCGGCAGACTGTTGTACGTTGGATCTGCACTCACGATGGATCCACCACCCTTTGAGAAATATATGGCAGCAGCAAGAAGGAGTGGACCTGATCCTGCACCGAGTATCACCTGGTTTCTATTGACACCTTCTTTCGTGGCAATGTTATCGGCGAACTGCTGAAGGTTGGCAAAAGCATATCGATAGCTATTGTCAATGGCTTCAACGATAGCCTTCTTTGCTTTTTTTGATGGGCCAAACGGGTTTTCATTCGCCGATAGCCGTGCTTTAATAACCGGTGCAACTTCGGCGAGTATTGACTGTTCAATCTCAGCATCGCTTAATACATTCGAGCCGTTAGATACCAAAGGTAAGTATGGCTTTGCATCTACTTTTTGGAAAGCAGAAGGTATTGCCAATGCTCCTGTAACAAGTAAGCTGGTCTTAAGCCATTCACGTCGGTTGATGTTTGTTGCCATGGATGTGTAGGTTTTGGGTTTTGATAAAATGCTTGGTTGAAAAAGATCATATCTAACTTAGTGGTTTTAAATCAACTAATGGAATATTTTATCCAAAAATGAAATATAAATATTGATTCAAAATTCTGCATTCGATTGAATTGATCAGGTTGAGATCTGGTGTTTCCCTCAGATTCCACAGATTGAATGTTCAGAGATTTTCAGAACTCTTGGGTTCCGCAAAAATCTGTGTCATCTGGTACGCCACGAGGCGTGTGTTTATATAAATTACCTAATGGATGAGAGAGCCATGTAACCAAATTTGTCGTTCGGGTTAAAGTACCTCTGAGGTATGGGGAAGTAATGAACCATACTAATTTTAGAGGTTAGGGTCCTTTAAGCTGCTATAGTTAAGCCTCGTTACACCAACGGATATTGGCCAGACTCTCGGATTTGATGAAGCCTGTAATTTTGCTTGGATCAACGACAAAAGGAATAGCAAGGAATATCCGGGGTAATATGTAGTTGCGAGAAGGAAAA
>JANYDR010000357.1 GCA_025363495.1 Cyclobacteriaceae bacterium
GCTAAAGTCGAGTCGCCCCGGCATTCCGCCGGGCAACAACTAAACCTCATCCATCAATACCATGTTTGAACCTGAACTAATCACCATCGCCAACAATGGCCGCAAGATCACCGCCACGAACTACTGGGGCACCTCCTTGGCCCGCGCCGGCGTCTTCCTCGCATTCCAATATCCTGTAGAGATACCTGGCGTAAGTACAATCAACTTCATGAAGACAGCGCTGAATAAGATCCGCGAACATCGTGGGCAATCTACACTGGACGCAGTATCTTTTTTACAATTGATGAAAGAGAAAATCAAGCTGGTTGAAATCGATCAGTCTCTTTTAAATCGCTCGCTTAACGAAGGTTTCTCCGGTGGTGAAAAGAAACGCAATGAGATATTTCAGATGGCCATGCTTGAACCAAAGCTTGCCATACTTGATGAAACTGATTCAGGTCTTGACATTGACGCGTTACGGATTGTAGCCAATGGAGTAAATACGTTACGGTCAAAGAATAATGCCATCATACTTGTAACGCACTATCAGCGATTACTCGAATATATAGTTCCGGATTATGTGCATGTTTTATACAAGGGGAAAATCGTCAAATCAGGCACCAAGGAGTTAGCCCTTGAACTGGAAGCTAAAGGATACGATTGGATCAAGAATGAATTAGCGCTGGCGTAAATGAAAGGCATTAGGTATTGGGTCAACAAGAGCATGAGTACTGTTACAGAGAAAAGGAATTTAGAACAAGAGTTACAAGAAGCTTTCTACAAAAGAGGCCTTGATAAATATCTCAGCAATGAACTTGCTCTGGAAGCCTTTATAAAAAAAGGACTTCCAAGTTCAAAAAACGAAGAGTATAAGTTTACTCCTATCACTCGAATACTTGAAAAAAGTCTTGGATTTGGAATAATCGATACCAACCAAAGGATTTCTATTCCGTCGCAAGTTATACCAGATCTGAAATGCAACGTAATCGCATTTTTAAACGGAAAATTCTCGCCGCAACAATCCACTATCCTTGATAATGATTTGGAGTTACAAACCGGTTCGGACGAAGCTCCAAGTCCGGACAGCGATCCGTTCGACTTATTGAATCAGGCATTCGCCAGTGAGATCATCCAGATCACAATAGCCTCAAGGAAAGCAATCGAACACCCGATCGCGATTGTCTATTATTTTGATTCGTCTGAATTCGTTTTCAGCAATCCACGCTGGCGTTGTAAAGTAGGGTCACAAAGCACTGCGTCATTGGTGGAATATGTTCAGTGTGCAGGTGAAACAAAGTATTTTAACAACAAGCAATCTTCCATTGAAATAGGAGAAAATTCTCATGTTGAATTTACGGTGATTCAAAACGGATCTAAAACAGATCTTCAGACAAACAATACGCGCATTCACGTTTCTTCAAATTCTACGGTATCGTGCTTCACGTTCACGTTTGAAGGACAACTTATCCGCAACAACCTGTCGGTAATAGTAGATGGACAAGGCATTGATGCTAACCTTCACGGACTCTACCTGATCTCAAACAATACAATTGCAGACAATCATACTGTCGTGGATCATCGTAAGCCTAATTCAAATAGCAACGAATTGTATAAGGGAGTAATGGACGGAAAGTCAAAGGGAGTTTTTAACGGAAAGATATATGTACGTCCTCAGGCACAAAAGACGAATGCCTTTCAATCCAACAGAAATATTCTATTAAGCGAGTCTGCTACTGTAAACACAAAACCTCAGCTTGAAATCTGGGCCGATGATGTGAAGTGCTCGCATGGATGCACAACGGGACAGCTTGATGAAGAGGCTATGTTCTACTTACGGTCGCGTGGAATTTCAAAAGAAATGGCGAGGGGAATGATGCTCTATGCTTTTGCAGCGCAAACACTTAGTTCGATGAAAAATGAAACTATCCGGAATTATGTGGATGGACTTATTTCTGAAGAACTTCAAAAGAATTTTTAACAATGGCAGTGACTACCTCCGTTCGTGAGCAACTTGATGTAGAATCCATACGGAAACAATTTCCTGTTCTTCATCAAAAGGTTAACGGTCACGAGCTCGTTTACTTTGACAACGCTGCCACCACACAAAAGCCTCAATCGGTGATAAAGGCATTGGTGGATTACTACTCCGGTTTTAATGCCAACATTCATCGTGGTATTCATACTCTTGCTGAAAAAGCAACAAAAGCTTTTGAAGAAACACGTGTTGTGGCACAGGAATTCATAAA
>JANYDR010000360.1 GCA_025363495.1 Cyclobacteriaceae bacterium
AAGCCAAGCAACGCGGTTTTGATGAAGCACTCATGGTTGATATGAATGGATTCGTCGCAGAAGGTCCCGGTGCTAATTTCTTTTTTGAAAAAGATGGTACATTATATACTCCACCGCTTGGAAATATTCTTCCGGGCATTACCCGTCAGACGGTAATTGATATTTGTCGTGAGCTTGAAATTCCCTTGGTAGAAAAATACTTCAGACCTGAAGAGCTTTTCGAAGCTGACAGTGCTTTCTTCTGTGGAACCGCCGCTGAGATCACAGCGATCGAGTCAATTGAAGGACAAACTTTTCAAAAGCCATGGAGTAAATCATGGGGAGTTGTAATTCAGGAGGCGTATCAGAGTATTGTGTTGGATAAGAGTTATAGCTACGTGATTGTGTAAGAAGCTGAAAGTCGAAAGCTTAAAGTGTAAAGCTAAAGTTCGGTTAAATTGAAATTAATATTATTAAAAACTCGAAGTGGAACTAAATAGATACAGTAAGACCATCACTCAAGATATGACACTCCCCGCTTCCCAGGCGATGTTGTATGGAATTGGTTTGACAGAACATGACCTTACAAAAGCTCAGGTTGGCGTTGTAAGTACCGGATATGATGGTAATACCTGTAATATGCACCTCAATGCATTGGCAGTCGAAGTAAAGCAATCTGTTTGGGACCATGATTTGGTTGGACTAATATTTAACACAATTGGCGTAAGCGATGGTATCTCCAACGGTACTGAAGGGATGCGGTATTCGCTTGTTAGCCGTGAAGTAATAGCTGATTCAATTGAGACAGTTTGCGGTGCTCAGTATTATGATGGGTTAATAGCAGTTGTTGGATGTGATAAGAACATGCCCGGCTCTGTTATGGCGATGGGTAGATTGAATCGTCCGGCGATTATGGTATACGGCGGAACAATTGCCGGTGGTCATTGGAAAGGGAAATCATTAAATATCATTTCATCTTTTGAGGCGCTTGGTGAAAAGATTGCCAATAAACTTTCAGATGAGGATTATAAAGGTATCATTCAGAATTCATGTCCGGGTGCCGGCGCTTGCGGGGGAATGTACACTGCCAATACAATGGCATCGGCTATTGAAGCATTGGGTATGTCGTTGCCCTATTCATCTTCGGCTCCTGCGTTGAGCAAAGAGAAGTCGGACGAATGTCATGAAGCTGGAAAAGCTATTCGTCTTCTTTTAGAGAAAGACCTCAAGCCGTGCGACATCATGACGTTCAAAGCATTTGAGAATGCAATCACTATTGTAATGGCATTGGGCGGATCTACGAATGCCGTTTTGCATTTGATTGCAATGGCAAAGTGTGTTAATGTCAAGATCACTCAGGAGGATTTTCAACGGATCTCTGATAAAACTCCATTGCTGGCTGATTTGAAGCCGAGCGGAAAATATTTAATGGAAGACCTGCATAGAATCGGTGGCACACCATTGGTATTGAAATACCTGCTCGACAAAGGATATATGCATGGTGATTGTATTACAGTTACAGGGAAAACACTTGCTGAAAATCTAAAAGATGTTCCCGCTATTGATTTTGGAAAACAGGATGTTATTTATCCGATAGAAAGAGCAATCAAGAAGACAGGACATCTCCAGATTCTTTATGGCAATCTCGCCGAGAAGGGTTCTGTTGCTAAAATCACAGGTAAAGAAGGCGAGAGATTTAAGGGGACAGCCAGAGTCTTTAATGGTGAATTTGAATTGACTGCCGGCATTCAATCGGGAAAAATAAAAGAAGGTGATGTTGTTGTCATCCGCAACGTTGGTCCGAAAGGCGCACCGGGTATGCCAGAAATGCTGAAGCCAACAAGCTTGATTATGGGATCAGGTCTTGGAAAATCTGTTGCGCTTATTACTGACGGACGATTTTCCGGAGGATCGCACGGTTTTGTGATAGGTCACATTACTCCTGAGGCATTTGATGGTGGATTGATTGCATTGGTCGAAGACAATGACTGGATTGAGATTGATATAAAGAAACATCAGATCAATTTATTGGTGGATGAAAAAACATTGGCGATCAGGAGATCGCATTATAAAACTCCAGCACTTCGCGTGACAAGCGGAGTACTTTTTAAATATGCTAAACAAGTAAAAACAGCTGCAGATGGATGCGTTACTGACGAAGAGTAAACCTGCCTTGAAAGCTGATTCGAATATAAAGAATCAACCAAGGCAAAAGATTTCAGGATCGAAAGCGTTGCTCCAAAGCCTCGTCTCGGAGAATGTCGATATTCTTTTTGGTTATCCGGGTGGAGCGATCATGCCAGTCTATGATGCGTTGTATGACTTTGCTGATCAGCTCGCACATATATTAGTGCGTCATGAACAAGGAGCTGTGCATGCCGCACAAGGTTATGCCCGTGTCTCCGGAAAAGTGGGAGTGGCCCTTGCTACTTCAGGACCGGGAGCAACCAATCTTGTAACGGGACTTGCCGATGCATTGATTGATTCAACGCCAATTGTGTGTATCACAGGTCAGGTATTTGCACACTTATTGGGTACCGATGCTTTTCAGGAGACGGATGTTGTGAACACAACTATTCCTGTAACGAAATGGAATATCCAGGTAACGGAAGCAAAAGATATTGCTCCCGCTATTGCGAAAGCTTTTTACATCGCGAGAAGCGGAAGACCGGGACCCGTTCTGGTAGACATCACAAAGAATGCGCAGAATGAAATGATCGATGAGATCGAATACGAAAAATGTGAACAGATACGTACCTATAAACCGAAACCAGTATTACAGCTTTCAGAAATTGAAGCGGCTGCAGCAT